>NZ_MUFF01000014.1:0-61570 GCF_001996105.1 Salinivibrio sp. IB643 | reverse complement strand
ATCATGTATATTATGTGCTGATTTTTTAACATGGACGTTTAATTATTACGACAATCAACAAGATTCTTTCTGCGGTGGCGATGTATAAAGGATTGCACCGCAATATTTACTACGTTGCACTGGCCCGCATGATCCTCGGGATGGGCAACTTTATTATTCCTTTCCTCGTGTTGTTGTTTACCGATAAGCTCGGCTACTCCGCGTCGCTGGCGGGTACATTGGCGATGAGTATTACTGGCTTGTATCTGCTGGGGAGTTTTATTGGTGGCAAGCTTTCTGATTGGGTAGGCCATAAAAACACTATGGTGGCGGGGGAATGTGTCGGCGCTATCTTGCTGCTGATATGTGGGTTTGCCCCCGATGCCCCGGTGATGGTGCCGGTGTTATTATTCGCTGCGTACTTTTTTATTGGTGTGGCGTTGCCGGCCAGTAATGCATTGGTGGCCGATTTATCTCACGCAGGCAATCGCGATGCGGTGATGTCGCTTAGTTACCTTGCCTATAACTTGGGTTCAGCGATTGGCCCCATCTTAGCGGGCTATTTGTTTTGGCAGCACACTGAATGGATTTTCTTTGGTAACGGGCTTGCCGTCTTAGTGGGTATTCTTGTGGTGGCCTTTTTGGTCAATGTGACCGAGCAAGCCGTCCCCGAGTCTGACTCGGACCTTGAGCGTGCGGTAGAAGGCAGTGTGTGGTCGGTGCTTAAATCACGTCCTTATCTCATTGCGTTCACTTTACTTTGCGGCATGCTTTGGTTTGCGTTGAACCAAATGACGATGGCCAGCCCGCTTTATTTGAGTCATTTATTTGGCCAAGAAGGGCCCGTGCGTTTTGGTCAATTGATGACATATGCGTGCGTGTTGGTGGTGATCATCACGCCGCTATTGCTCCGCGCGACATCTGGACATACTGAGACGATGGCGTTGGCCTATGCAGGGCTTTTATTTGTGCTGGGTTATGGGCTTGTGATGTTGGCACCCACGATCCCCGTTCACTTTTTAGCGTGGTTTTTTCTTTCCGCTGGCGAGGTGTTGGTCCTGACCAAAGAAGGCGTGTATCTTGCCAATAACTCACCGGCGAGTCATCGCGGTCGTATTCAAGGGGTATTGATCACGTTGCGTAGCTTATTGCTGATGCCAAGCTTTGTATTGATTGGTTATGTCATCGACACGTTCGGTTATTCGGTGACTTGGTCGCTTGTTATCGCTATGGCTATGTGTGCCAGCATTGGTATGTTTTTTTTATCGGTGCGGGAGAAAACACGCCCCGCAGCCACGTCGTCATAAGATTGATGGCTTTGTGACTCACGCTGACTCATCATCCATGCGGTTAAAGGTAGGTTAATATGGAGAGCCGCTTTGATAAGTTTATTCCTCATCACCCTTAACCTGGGAAATAGGTAGCCCGTATGTTAGAAATCATTACTGCGCCAGATCCAAGGCTGGCCATAAAAGCAGAGCCAGTCACGGATATTACCGCCGTACAGACGTTGATTGATGATATGCTTGAGACGTTGTATGCCACTGACAACGGTATTGGATTGGCTGCCACGCAAGTGGGCCGTAAAGAGGCGATTGTCGTCATCGATATTTCTGAACGCCGGAATGACCCTTTAGTGCTCATTAATCCGATGGTTGTCTCTGGCGTTGACAAAGCCATGGGGCAGGAGGGTTGTTTATCCGTGCCCGGCTATTATGCAGATGTCGAGCGATACTCGTCTGTTGTGGTGTCGGCCCTTGATCGCAATGGCAAATCGATCACGATAGAGCGCGATGATTTTCTTGCCATTGTTATGCAGCACGAAATCGACCACTTATCTGGAAACCTTTTTATCGATTATCTCTCACCATTAAAGCGACAAATGGCGTTAAAAAAGGTGAAGAAGTATTTAAAACAGAACGCTTAGTAAAATCTTAAACTTACATAGATGTACGAACAAACGATGAATATTGGTATTTATGTGTATGAGCACGCAGAGGCCGGGCTACTCGATGGTCGAAAAGTGATCACACATTGGGAAGATATGGACGACCTCAGCCGTGCTTATCCGCCATTAAGCGTGGTACCAGGTAAGCGCTGGGTGAGGGATGGAAAATATCTTACCTCCGCGGGTATTTCTGCGGGTATTGATATGAGTTTGCAGCTGGTGGCTGATCTGCACAGCGAGGATTTAGCCCAGCGCGTGGCCAAGCAAATGGATTACCACTGGCAGCGAAACGCGTAATATGTAGTCTGGATAAGGTACGTAGCGCAATATCAATCAATGTATGCGCTGATAAAATAGGAATTGAACATGTTCCCAGCAACATGGCGGTCTGAACGCCTATGTTTTAGTGCGTTTGAGTACAGTGATGCAAAGCGCGTTAAAGCACTGTTTGAGCAAAATCAGCATCTGCAATATCAAGATCCCACGTTTAAACCTTGGTCGTTGTCGACCTATCAAGCATTGATAGCGGATAGTGCGGAGAAAAAGGCCCCTGATGTGGAAGACGCCTTTTATCTTCGTCGCATTCAAACCCATGACGGTAAAGATATCGGCTACTTACAAATCTCGCTCAATGCGCCGGATGCACAGAGTGTTTGGCTGCCCATGCTCACTATTTCTCCAAGATATCAAAAGCATGGCTATGGCAGCGAAGCGGTTGCGAGCGTGATTGAAACCGTGCAAGATTATGGGGACTATCGACGTATGGGTGTGAATGTTTACGCCGAAAACATTCGCGCGTTTCGATTCTGGTATCAGCAAGGGTTTTGTCGTATTACCCATTTTGAACCCGAGCAAGATGAAGGACGAGACTACCACTGTTTGGTGCTCTATCGCGATTTAGACGTGAGGACACCATTACGATAGTAAACAAGGAAAGTGACTGAGTCATATAGGAAAGGAAAATGATAAAAACACCGAAAAAACGTCTGTTACTGACGCGTGTCGCACTGAGTGTTGTACTCGGTATGGGGCTCAGCGTTTCCTCAACCACGGTTCAGGCGACTGACGCTGCACAGGTTCAGGAGCAGCGAGCGTCTGGGCTGCATCTGCAAGATTTTGATCGATCGGTTCGTCCACAAGATGACTTGTTCCGTCACGTGAACGGCACTTGGTACGACCAAACCCAAATCCCCAGTGATATGTCCAGCTATGGTGCGTTCCGTATCTTAGCCGAAGAGAATGAAAAGCGTCTGAAAGGCATCATTGATGAGCTGGTGGCGCGTGATGGTCTCAAGCCTGGCTCCAACGAGCAAAAGCTGCGTGATTTTTATCTTAGCTATATGGACCAAGATAAAATTGATGCCCTAGGGGTCACGCCAATTAAACCTGAGCTTGATCGTATTGCGGCGATTTCCTCGAAGCCTGCGCTGATTTACGCGATGGCCGATTTGCGACAAGTTGGCGTTGGGATTCCGTTTAGTTTTTATGCGTGGGCCGATGCGAAAAATCCTGACTATAACGCCCTGTATCTGAGCCAAAGCGGGTTGGGCTTGCCGGATAGAGACTATTATTTCCGAGACACCGAGGACGCTGAGCGTATCCGCACTGCTTATAAAAGCTATCTCGAAGATATGCTGACCTTAGCGGGCTACGATCAGGCCACGCAACGCGCGGATCGGATTTATCAGCTGGAAAAAACGCTGGCTGAACAGCATTGGACACGCGCTAAACGCCGTGACGCGCAAGCAACCTATAATAAAATGCCCATTGAGGCGCTCAACCAGTTGATGGGCGAGTTTGATTATGCACGCTTTGCCAAGCGCGCGGGCATCGACAAAGCCAATGAAGTAGTGGTGCGCATGCCGTCTTATTTTGAGGCGCTAGGGCAGGTGTTTAAGCAAACCAGTTTGCAAGCGTGGCAAGATTATCTAACCATTCGCACGCTCAATGCGTTTGCACCGCGCCTAAATCATGAGTTGGTTGAACGTCAATTTGCGTTCTATTCCAAAACCCTCAACGGTATTCCTGAGCAGCGTGACCGCTGGAAGCGCGGCGTGCAAGCCACCGAAGGGGTATTGGGTGAAGCGCTTGGCCAAGAATATGTCGCGCGTTATTTCCCGCCAGAAGCCAAAGCGCGTATGGAAACCTTGATTGATAACTTGCGTGCCGCGTTTAAAGACTCGATTGAGTCCTTAGCCTGGATGAGCGATGAAACCAAAGCGAAAGCATTGGATAAGCTGAGTAAATTCACGCCTAAAATCGGCTATCCAGAGCAATGGGAAGATTACAGCGCGCTGACCATTAACGTCGATGACTTGGTTGGCAACAGCAAACGTGCCGCACGCTGGGGCTATCAAGATATGCTGTCGCGGATTGGTGCGCCAGTTGATCGCAAAGAGTGGGGTATGACCCCGCAAACGGTCAACGCCTATTACAGCCCAACTGCCAACGAGATAGTGTTCCCCGCTGGGATCTTACAACCGCCGTTTTTTGATATGAATGCGGATGATGCCGTGAACTACGGCGGTATCGGCGCGGTGATTGGCCATGAAATGGGGCATGGTTTTGATGATCAGGGCTCGCGTTATGATGGCGATGGCAACCTATCAAACTGGTGGACGGATGAGGACCGGGCGCGCTTTGATGCACGCACCCAAAAGCTGGCCGAGCAATTTAGCCAGTTTGAGCCATTGCCGGACTTGTTCATTGACGGCAAAGTGTCTTTGGGTGAGAACATTGGTGATTTAGTCGGCTTGACCACCGCTTTCCGCGCCTATCAAAAATCGTTGCAGGGTGAATCGTCTCCAGTGATGGACGGGTATACCGGCGAGCAGCGATTCTTCCTCAGCTGGGGGCAGATTTGGAAAATGAAGATGCGTGAAGATGCCTTGCGTGAGCGCGTGTCGCTGGGTCCGCATGCGCCACCGCAATATCGCGTACTTGGTGCACCGCGCAATGTCCCTGCGTTCTATGAAGCCTTTGATATTAAAGAAGGTGATGGCATGTATTTACCCGAAGATCAGCGGGTGAATATCTGGTAATCTCGGATGCCGCCGCAAGGGCGGCATTTTTGTTTCGGAGAGGGAGAATGTTGATGAGCAAGTTTACCGAGTACAAAGTTGTTCATATTGTTGAAGGTGGTTGCGGCACCTTATTGCTGGGCTCAAGTGGCTTGCCGTTGCAACGCCTCGAAGCCGAACTCAATCAATACGCGCAAGATGGCTGGCAGGTTGTTTTTCAAGTCATTGAAAAGAAAAGATACATGCTGTTTTGGCAGCGTGAGGCAGTGATTGTCACCCTAGGTCGCTAATGCTCAAGTATTTGTCGCTTACTTTAATCCATCGTTACCAAGCTAAAGGTGGATCAAAGAAACGGTTCAATATTGCGTGTAATTTCGAGCCGAGCTGCTCGGAGTACACGCGCCAAGCGATCGAAAAGTACGGCACACTTCGCGGCTGGCAACTCGGCTTAGCGCGCATTCGTCGTTGTAATGATCCCGATGCAGTAGAAATAATTCACGATGAGGTGCCTTAGATGCGGATAACGCAACCATGGCAAGAGCTGAAAACACAGGAAGCCTTGCTGCGTGATCAAGTGAATGGCTTAACCCCAAGCCAGAAAAAACGCTATTTTGCCGAGCAAACCAGACAACTGAAAGATCCAGACACCTATGCGGTACTCAATTGGGCTTTCTTAGGCGGATTCCATCATCTTTACTTGCGAAAGTACCGGTTGTTTATCGTAGAATGTACGTTATTGGTAATCGCCATTATTGGCTTAGTGATGAGCCAGCCGTATTTCGCTTTGATTTTGGTTGGTTTAGTGCTATTTGAATTACCACAGCTTTTTTTGGCCCAAAAAATTGCCAGGCAGTACAACTACCATGTATCACGCTCAATTTATGAACACGTCCGCCACGGTGATTAATCCATGAAGCGCCGTCGGATCCGTAAACGCCACCAGCATCAATTCTTTTTATGCCAGAAGACATATCGTCGCGCCTTAATTGATTTAATTGAAGCAGATCCTGTGAGGATGCGAGCATTACGATGTGTTCAGTCTCTCAATTTGCCTCAGTGCTATATCGCCGCCGGGTTTGTGAGAAACCTTGTCTGGGATGCGATGCATAAATATCCGCCCAGTGCGCTGAATGATATCGATGTGATCTACTATGATCCGAGCGATACCAGTCGTGAGCGTGAGCAATATCTTCAAGGGTTACTACAAAAAACCATGCCAGAGATTACCTGGCAAGTCCGTAACCAAGCACGGATGCACGAAAAGCATCACGACCCCGCGTATGCTGGCACCCTGGACGCCATGCGATTTTGGCCTGAAAAAGAAACGGCCATTGCAGTCCGTCTCGATATGAATCAGCGCTGTGAGATCATTGCCGCGTTTGGGGTTCAGTCGCTGTTCGAGTTGAAGCTGAGCCATAACCCGGCACGGCCATGGGCGGTTTTTCAGCAGCGTATTGAAGAAAAACAATGGTTAACCCATTGGCCTAAACTGACCGTGACCACCCAGTGCTCAGTCGCTGCCAAGCCGATTGATGAAGAGTAAAGCCAAATAGAGTGCGCCTTGGCACAGATTGGCGAAAACACAAAGGGCATACTATCCCAATCTTCTGATTGGTAAGTAAATGGACGACAATGAAATACCGCATGGACGCAAGCCCGAGTGATGACGATATTACCGCTATCCGTCAGGGGCTAAAACAAAGCAACGCCCCCTTCTTAGCCGGTCTCCCTGAGGGCACGCTTGCCGGCTACGCCTATAATGATAATGATGAGCGCATCGGTGGCATTGTTGCCAATACCTGGGGCCAATGGCTATTGATTAAATACCTTTGGGTCGATGATGCTTTTCGCCATCGTCATGTCGGCAGCCATCTATTAGATAATCTGGAAGAATATGCCAAGGACATAGGCTGTAAAATGGCGTTTGTCGATACTTTCAGCTTTCAAGCCAAGCCCTTCTATGAAAAGCACGGTTATCAGTGTCAAATGACATTGACGGACTACCCTGTTGATCATGCACTGCACTTTATGACCAAGGTGCTTAACGAAGCTTAACGAAGCTTAACGAAGCTTAACGAAGCTTAACGGCCACGTTTGTCTTGTTCGTTATGTCAGTGTCTTGTTCGTTGTACCAGTGATAAGTATGAACGCGTTAAAGTAAATGAATTGGCTTGATACAAAAACGCCACGAGCAAGGCTCATGGCGTTTACGTATGATTCAATAGATAACCTTTATCGAATCAATAACAGAGGGACGGGCGAATCAATCACAATGCGTGTGGTGGTGCTACCCACAAACAGCTGACGCAGCTTAGTATGACCGTAAGCGCCCATGGTGATTAAGCCCACATTTTGTTGCGCTTGGTACGCCAATAGAGCCTGAGCGGGCTCGCCCGATAAACGTGCTTGAACAACATCGACACCTTGGGCGGTTAAGCGTTGGGCTGCACGTTCAAACGCCTCTGAATGTGCGTCGTTATCCACCATCACCAAATGACAGGTCATGCCCTTGAGAAGTGGCGTGTTCAGGGCTTTCTCTACCAGTTTTTCACTGACCTCACTGCCATCAAACGCGAGAAGGTAGCTATCGGGTGGGGTGACATCCCCGGTGGCAATCAAAATATGATTGTGAATACGGCGGACGACGCTTTCGAGTTGCGATCCAATCGCTTTGGCATCGTTCTGGTGCAAATCACCGGACCGGCCAATCACCAGCACCCGCATGGTCGATTCAAGCGCTAGCAAAGATTCAAGCAAGTGGCCATGTTGCTGCAAGCGCGTGACCTCGGTCAGCCCCTTTGATAGCGCCACTTCTTCGCACTCATGCAATAGGGCCTTACCATGTTGCAAGGCCAGTTTGGCACGCTTTTCATCCAGCTCGACCAGCTCACTCATGAGCTGATCGCGACTGCCTAAACCAATACTGCCTGATAACTCAGAATCGCTACTCGCGGGTTTCTCCAACACATGTAAAAAAGTCAGCGGTGCAGACAGGCGTGAAGCCGCCCAAACGCTGAGATCTGTCACCGATTGGGTGTACGACGAACCATCAATACAAGCAATAATTTTATTCATCGTGCGCTCCTTAGTGTCCGCCCATCATTTTTTCCACTTCTTCCGGATTATCATGGACGCCAAACTTGTCCACAATGGTGGCGGTTGCTTCATTCATGCCCACTAAATTTACCTCGGTGCCTTCGCGGCGGAATTTAATCACCACGCGGTCGAGCGATGAGACGGCAGTAACATCCCAAAAATGCGCATCAGAGAGATCAATGGTGACGCGTTCAACGGCTTCTTTAAAATCAAACGATGCAATGAACTGCTCGGAAGAGGCAAAAAAGACCTGCCCAACAACGCGATAGGTACGCTCGTCAGCTTGGGTTTGCTCGCTTTTAACCACCATAAAGCGACCAATTTTGTTGGCAAAGAACAAGGATGCCAATAACACACCGACCAAAACACCAATGGCCAAGTTATGGGTTGCCACCACCACAATCACGGTGGTGACCATCACAATATTGGTTGATAAAGGATGAGTTTTAAGATCTTTGATAGAGCTCCACGAGAATGTCCCAATCGAGACCATGATCATTACCGCCACCAGGGCCGCCATGGGGATCAACTTAATCCAGTCGCTTAAAAACACCACCATGATCAACAGAAGTGTACCGGCACACAGGGTGGATAAGCGTGAACGACCGCCGGATTTGATGTTAATGATCGATTGACCAATCATTGCACAACCGGCCATACCACCAATAAAGCCGGTGGCAATGTTCGCGATACCTTGGCCTTTACACTCGCGGTTTTTGTCACTACCAGTGTCGGTCAAATCGTCCACAATGGTGGCGGTCATCATCGATTCGAGCAAACCGACTACCGCTAGTCCCGCTGAGTACGGGAAAATAATCATCAAGGTTTCAAGGTTAAGCGGCACATCGGGCCATAAAAACACCGGTAAGGTATCTGGCAACTCGCCCATATCACCCACAGTCCGAATATCTAACCCAACGCTAATGGCAAGCGTTGTTAGGACCAAAATACACACCAATGGCGATGGCAATAATTTACCGACCACAGGAACGTATGGGAACAAATAGATAATGGCTAATCCTGCCAGCGTCATGGCATACACGTGCCACGTCACGTCAGTGAGCTCGGGTAACTGGGCCATAAAAATGAGGATCGCAAGGGCGTTAACAAATCCAGTGACCACCGAGCGTGATACAAAGCGCATGAGATCGCCGAGCTTGAGGTAACCGGCCAGAATTTGCAAAACACCCGTTAGTACGGTGGCGGCCAATAAATATTCAAGGCCGTGCTCTTTAACCAGTGTCACCATCAGTAACGCCATGGCGCCGGTTGCCGCAGAGATCATCCCAGGTCGGCCACCGACAAAGGCAATGATCACTGCAATACTGAATGAGGCATACAGCCCCACTTTTGGGTCGACACCCGCAATAATAGAAAAAGCAATCGCTTCTGGAATTAACGCTAGAGCTACCACAATGCCAGCCAGCACGTCACCACGCAGATTGGAGAACCAATCACGTTTCATCGTTTCAATCATGAACAGTCTCAGTCTTTTAAAGGAATATGATTATACAAGGTGAAAAAATAAGGCGGGAACGACTAGGGCGGCGTCATGCGCATGGCAACTCTCCTTTATAAATAAAAAACGTGATGATAGTCACTGACTACTCTCTATTCAAGACCCAACCCCAAATATCGAGGTTTAATCGCCAAGCTCATCGTTAAGGTACTACCAAAAGAGGTTTTTAAAGATAAATTTGACGATATTACGATTATTTTGCTAGTTTGGTAGGACCAAAAAAGAGGAGCCATCATGACAGCATCCACAACCAGTCTGTTTCATCCGGTACAAATGGGACGTGCCAGTGAAGACGTTGCCTTGCAGATCGAATCTGCGATTTTATCGGAAGCGCTGAAGCCGGGAGACAAGTTACCCAGTGAACGTGAGCTACAGCAACAGTTTGGGACGGGGCGTGGGGTAGTGCGCGAGGCGATTCAATCACTCAAACAAAAAGGCTTGATTGAAATTCGTAAAGGGCAAAAAGGTGGAGCGGTTGTCCGCCAAGTTGACGTGCACAATATTAGCGAGTCACTGGCATTGTTCTTAAAACAAAGTCACGTCAAAGCAGACAAAGTGGCGGAATTTCGTGAAACCGTCGATCACAGCTTAGTACTGCTTGCGATCAGTCGTGGAACAACAGAACAAAAGCAACAGTTAAACGATAAGGTCGCCGAGCTTGCGGCACTTGCCAAAGATGATGAGCCCGATCTCGCTCGCTTAGGGGAGCTCGACCGAGCACTGAACTTGTTGATTGCTACCATGTCGGGAAATCCGATTTTTGAGTGGGTGATGCATGCGATACAGCAAGGGTTTAGCTCACACGACTATGCGCTTTATCAGGCGACGGATTACCGTCGTCTTACAGTGGAAAACTGGCAACAGACCGTTAACCACATTATCGCTGCGGAGCCGTTTAAGGCACAAGCAACGATTAGCCACCATTATCGGTTGCTACAACAATGCATTGATGCACAAGTATCAAGCGAATTATAAAAATCATCAAAAAGGAAACCTCTACACAATCATACCCGTCACCCGTGTTGCGATTATTTCGGGCTTATGCCCCTGCGCGCGGGAAGGACAAAAACTGGAGGTTTTATGGGACAGCAACAAAATTACGACTACATCATTGTTGGTGCAGGCTCGGCAGGCTGCGTACTGGCGAATCGTTTAAGTGCTAATCCAGATAACAAGGTGCTGTTACTCGAGGCGGGACGCCCTGACTATCGTATTGATTTTCGTATTCACATGCCTGCGGCGTTAACCTATCTGCTAACAGATAGCACCTATAACTGGCTCTATGAATCCGAGCCCGAACCGAATATGCATAATCGCCGCATTGCGCAGCCGCGCGGTAAAGTGCTGGGTGGTAGCAGTAGTATTAATGGCATGATTTATATTCGTGGTAATGCGCTGGATTATGAAAAGTGGGCCAACGATCACGGGCTGAAAAAATGGGATTATGCCCATTGCTTACCGTATTTCCGCAAGTGTGAGACGCGATTAAAAGGCCAAGATGACTATCATGGCAACAATGGTCCGCTGGCGATTGAAACCGCACAATGTGATAACCCTCTGTTTAGTGCGTTCTTTGACGCGACGCAACAAGCGGGCTATCCATTGACCGACGACGTGAATGGTTATCAGCAAGAAGGCTTTGGTATTTTTGATCAAAATATCTATCGCGGCCGTCGTCACAGTGCTGCCCGGGCGTATTTACACCCGGTCATGAACCGTAAAAATCTGACAGTACTGACAGGGGCAACGACCGATAAGATCGTGTTTGAAGGTAAAACCGCGATTGGGGTGGAATACCGTAAGTGGGGTCGCAAAAAAACCGCTTATGGGGCTGAAATTATCAGCTGCGGCGGCGCTATTAACTCACCCAAGCTCTTACAATTATCCGGTGTAGGTGATGAGAATACGCTGAAAAACTTAGGTATCAAACCGGTGCATCATTTGCCAGGCGTGGGAGAAAACTTACAAGATCACTTAGAGCTGTATGTGCAGTACGAATGTAAAGAGCCTGTGAGTATGTATCCGGCCTTGAAGTATCACAATCAGCCCAAAATTGGTTTTGATTGGCTTTTCCGTCGTAAAGGTGCTGCCGCGACTAACCACTTTGAAGCGGGTGGATTTGTGCGCGGTAACGACGAAGTCGCCTACCCGAATTTACAGTTCCACTTTTTACCGTTGGCGATCCGTTATGATGGTTCGGCACCGAACAAAGGACATGGCTTCCAGTTACACGTTGGGCCGATGAATACCGATGTGCGTGGCCATGTCAAAATTCGTAGTACCAACCCGGATGAGAAGCCAGAGATCTTCTTTAACTACCTTTCAACGCAACAAGAGCGTAAAGAGTGGGTGGAAGCGATCCGTGTCTCTCGCGATATCATCGCCCAGCCGGCTTTTGATCATTTACGTGGCAAAGAACTTTCGCCGGGCAGCGAGGCACAGACGGATCAGGAGATCCTCGACTTTGTGGCTCGAGAAGGGGAAAGTGCCTATCACCCAAGCTGCACATGTAAGATGGGCCTTGAAAGTGACGAAATGGCCGTGGTGGATGAATCGCTGAACGTCCATGGCGTGAATAACTTGCGTGTGGTGGATGCCTCCGTGTTCCCTGCGATTACCAATGGTAACCTGTATGCGCCGACGATCATGGTGGCAGAAAAGGCCGCTGATATGATCATGGGCCACACGCTTTCGCCGGCGAAAGATGCGGAATACTACCGCTATTTTCCTGAGCATGCCCCCGCACCGGAAGAAGACGCGGCGCTGGCTTAAATTCGGTCTGCGTTAGGCGTTAATCACCAAGAGCCAGCGATGCTGGCTCTTTACTCGTTTAAAGCCCCGCCACTTTTTGTTTCTGTGTCTTCCAAATGGGGAGATGCTTGAAGAAACTTGGGTAACGTTAATGTGACCGTCACGCCTTGGTTAACGTCAGAGTCAAATCTGAGCTGGCCTTGCAGCTTTTGATATACCAAATTAAAAACAAGGTTCAGCCCCAATCCTGACCCTCCTTTGCCGCGCTTGCTCGTATAAAAGGGCTCAAAAATGCGTTGATGTAAGTCGGGAGGCACCCCCACACCATTGTCAGTATATACGATGCCAACCTCGTCGTTATGGTCTATCACTTTGATGTGGATATTCGGATTGCTTACCCCTTCAAAGGCATGGCGAACGCTGTTCATCACTAAGTTTGAAATGACTTGCGTTAATACGCCCGGCAAGCTACTCATCAGTCGTTCCGCATCGCCCTCGACAACAGGTGTTACTGGGACTTTTTTCGTTTCAGGATGTAGGCTCCCTACGAGCGCATCCAGGGTTTGTACAGGGCGGAATTGACTGCGGCTTTCAGAGACTTGATCGACTGCGGTTTGTTTAAAATCTCGAATCAAGCGGGCGGCACGATTGAGGTTATTTTCTAGCATGCCAGTGCCGTCTGTGATTTGTTGCATCCATTCTGTGTATTGTTGGCTGGTTAGCGTTTGCTGCTCGAACGCGGTATTCAAGCGTGAAACGGCCTCTTTAATGACTGAGTTGGCGGTTACGGCTATCCCAAGTGGTGTATTGACCTCGTGGGCGACACCGGCGACTAAACGTCCGAGCGCCGCGAGTTTTTCTGATTCGACCAACTGATTCTGTGCCGCTTTGAGATGGGCCATACTGTGTTCTAAATCTTGAGTCCGCGTTTCGACGGTAGCCTCCAAGGTTTGATTCAGTTTTTCTAGCTCAAACTGTGTTTGCTTTAGCTCGGTAATATCAATTGCTGTCCCTCGAAAACCGACGAAGCCTTGATAGTTGAAATGCGCGACACCCTGGAAAATAAAATAATGGGTATTGCCGTCGAGGGTGATATGCTCCTCACACATGGTGAAGTTTTCTCAGGCATCCATTTTGTTTAGCAGCGACGCGCAATGGATAAGTGCTGGAACCGCTTTTATTTTTGTGGGGGGCTCAATGGAAATAGCCAACGCAGACTGCATTGCTTCTGAACAAAGGGTGAGTCGCTGTGTCGCGTCGGTTTCCCAAAGCCAGTCTGACGCAGCGTTAGTAAAGTCAGCTAATCGTTGTTGCTCTAAGATAATATTTTGATAAAGGTTACTTATCCGTAAGGTGATTTTATTGGTTTCGTCAGCGAGCCAGTCCAGTTCGTCATTTTTTTCCATGATAAACTTACGATGTTTTAGGTTTAGCGGCTCATGAGTCGGTGCTAACGGATCAAACTGACGTAAATGCTTAGCGATGGCGAATACCCGCTGGCTGACACTTTGGTGAAATACCCATAGGATTAACGCGCAGACAATCAGTGTTTTAACGCCATAAAGAAGCAGCGTGACTAAAAATTGTTGTAGCAACAAGTCATAGACTTTTTGTGTGTCTGATTCGATCTTTAAAACCCCGAGTTCGATACGACGCTCGGTGTCTGGGTGCACGTAAGTCAGCACTGTTTCGCTCGTGACCGTGCTTTGTGTGTTGGGTTGACTGGCATCTAAAACAACCCCATCAAACTCAACGGATAGGTAATCAATATAGGGTAAATTAACCAGACCATTGAGGCGGTTCTGCGCACTGATCAGATCAAAGACCCAGAGTGACGATGCAAGCAGGTCTGCATGCACATTCTTGATTTCATATTGGCGTTTATCAACGTTATTGAATGCCTCTTCATAGTCCCATGATAGTTGCAAGAGTGTTGTCATGATGGTGAAAACGCCACTGAGAAGCACCATCAATAAAATGATCCGCCGTCCAACAATGCTAAACAGTGGATGACTTAACCCTTGTAAATTTGTGCAGCTTTCCCATACTCTTTTTATCGCCTTAGTGCTTGTCTTTGCTTACGTTTCGCGAGCTGCGAGTCGATAAGCTCAAAGGGATTAAAAACATAAATTTAGCGCCTTTTCCTGGCTCTGATTCAAATCGAAGCTCGCCTTCTAACTTTTGCCTAACCAAATTAAATACCAGATTCAGCCCTAGGCCTGATCCGCCCCGTCCGCGTTTAGTGGTATAAAAAGGTTCAAAGATACGATGATGTAGGGCGGGATCAATACCACATCCGTTATCCTGATAACTGAGGTATAGATGGTCGTCTTGTGTTTCAAATTCAATAGTGATTTCAGGCGATTGAGTATCTTCAAAAGCATGATTGATACTGTTCATGACAAGGTTTGAGATAATTTGAGTGATCACACCAGGCAAACTGTGCATTCGTACGTTGTTATCGCCTACAACTTCTGGCATCACTGGAACTTTACGCGTTTCTGGGTGCAGGCTAGCAATCAATGCATCTAAGGTTTGTTTGATATCGAATTCAGTGAGTGCTTCAGAGACTTGATCGACCGCGGTTTGTTTAAAGTCGCGAATAAGACGTGTGGCACGTGTTAGGTTATGCTCGAGCATTTGTATGCTCTCATTCGCCTGCTTCATTAAAGAAGCAAACTGCGTGCTGGTCAGGGTTTGGTTTTCAAATGCTTGATTGAGTGTTTTGGTGACGTCTTGAACAACCGAGGAGGCGGTAACCGCGATCCCCAACGGGGTATTAACTTCATGTGCAACGCCGGCGACTAAGCTGCCTAACGCGGCCAGTTTCTCTGACTCAACTAACTGCTCTTGCGCCGCTGTTAGGTGTTCCATACTTTCTTGCAGCTCTCTAGTTCGCTCATCCACCTTTAACTCTAGATTTTGGTTCAATGCTTCCAGTTCAAATTGCGCGGCTTTGAGCTCAGTGATATCAATGCCGGTACCACGAAATCCCCGAAAGCCATTCACACCATGATGGGCGATCGCTTGAAATACAAAATAACGGCTTTGCTCTCCGAATGGGATGGTTTCTTCACACATGGCAAAGTCTTGTTGATGATTAAGATAAGTCACAAATTGCTGACAGCCAATGCCATGCACTAAGTCTTTGAGGTTGGGAAAGCGATTGGCCCCTAAACCGAATGCTTGTCGCATTGGCTCAGAACAAAAAGTGAGCTTGAGATCGGCATCGGTTTCCCAGAGCCAGTCAGAAGATACATGGGTAAAGTCCGATAGCCGTTCACGCTCTAACATAATATTACGGTAAAGCGTTGACATATTATTGGTGATTTTATTGGCTTCGTCGGCAAGCCAGTCGAGCTCATCCTCTCTTTCCATAATGAAGCGTTTTCGCGGCAAAATGAGTTTGTCGTCCTTGGGATCGAGTGGGTTGTAGTGGCGAAGAAATTGCGCAATTTTAAAGACTCTTTGACTGACGGTATAATGAAAGGCTAAGAGAATGAAGAAGCAAACCAGTAAGGTTTTTATGAGGTTGAGTAGCAAGGTAATAAAAAAACGCTGCGTCAATTCGGTATAGATGGTCTGGATATTTGACTCAACATAGACGGTACCGACGCGCTGCGTTTTACCTGTATCTGGGTCATCATATTCCAGTGGGTACTCATTCACCATCTTTTTCAGGTCGACTGGCTTGCCTGCCTCAAAAAGATAGTTTTCGGACCGTATGGCTAGGTAGTCAACGTGAGGAAGGTTGACTAATCCATCGATTCGCTCTTGAACACTGGTGAGATCGTAAACCCACAGTGAGCTCGCGATTAATTCGGCGTGGATATGCTCAATTTCATCATGGCGATTTCCAACTTGACTAAAGGCTTCATCATACTGCCAATAGCTCTGTAACACTGTGGTCAATAGCGTGAAAAAACCGCTGAGACAAACCATAATCAGCAGAATGCGTCGGCCTACCAGGCTGAAGAAAGGGTTACGAATGCTGTCATCGAATTTATGGCTTCGGGTCATAGATAGACTGGCGCGCTGTAATGATGATTAAGAGAAAAATCTAAATGTAAATCTTCAATTCAATCTGGGTACGCTTCCCTAATGGCAACGAAGTCATCCCAATGTTCAAGGAGTAAATCGACGAGCTTGGGTTCAAAATGTTTGCCGCGTTGCGCTAATAACTCATGACGGATATCGTCATCTGTCCACGCTTCTTTGTAAGACCGTTTAGACCCTAGCGCATCAAATACATCGGCCAAGGCTGAAATGCGCCCGCTAATCGGGATTGCCTCTGCGGCTAGCTGGTTAGGAGAGCCACTGCCGTCCCACTTTTCATGATGTGTGGCTGCTATTTCCTTGGCTTCTAAAATTAATCGTCGCTTTGAATGGCTCAGTATTTCTACGCCATATTCAACGTGTTTTTTCATGATGTCCCACTCTTCTGCATTGAGCTTACCGGGTTTATGTAAAATCGCGTCAGGAATGGCGACTTTACCCACATCATGCAGCGGTGAGCCGTGTTTCATCAGCATCGTTTTTTGTTCATCCAGCCCATACAATTCGCCCAGTTTTTCACAAAATAAAGACACACGTTGTACGTGAGCGCCGGTTTCTTTACTCCGCGCTTCAACGGCATTGGCAAGGTTGTACACCAACTCTTTGGAGGTTTCGCGAAGATCCACCATGAGGCTGAGATTCTCAAAGGTTAAACCAATGTTCTGCATATAGATTTTGAGTAAATGCTGATCTAATTCCGAAAGAGTTGTCGCGTGGTTGACGTACAACAGAAATTCGACCTCCTCATCATCACGATGGAATAGAACAAACCCATCATCAAACTGAATACTCGTCCGAGTTTCGAGGGCTTGTTTGCATCGAGCTGATACAATAGGAGGCAGTTTTTCAAACGCGCACTCGGTATAGCAGTCCACATATTCACCGGTCGCGGCTAGGGTTAACGCTCTTGTTTCTTCGGCGCCAGGGCGTGGTTGTACCACGCAATAAAAGGCAGAATCGTGAATATGAAGCAGTGAGGTAAGCTGTTCTAACACCGCGGTGGCGTAATGTTGTAGATTAGTGGTGTTCTGTACATTGGCTGATGCCTCAATCACGCGCTTAAGGCCTTGCTTTTGTTCTTCTATCGTACATAGATCGCGGTACGAGCGGAGCATCGAGTAGAGTAAGGTTTTCAACTTTTGTGTCGTCAGCTCGGTTTTTTCTTTGTAGTCATCAATGTCATAGTCACGAATCACGCTATCTTCTGGCGCCTGACCTGCTTGACCTGTGCGTAGCACTAGCCGAATAACATGATCGTTCATCTCGTCACGGATATAGCGCACCAGGTCAAGTCCAGCGTGTTCGGTTTCCATCACCACATCGACAAGCGCTAAGGCAATGTCCTGCTCTCGCTGTAAAATCTCTTTTGCTTCCTGACCTGATAAGGCAGAAAGCAGCTCTAGCGGGCGTCCTTGAAAAGTGAACCCTGTCAGCGCTAGCCGTGTCACTTCATGCATCAGATCATCGTCATCAATCAGCAGTATACGCCATGGCGTTGCCGCCGACGTTGTATTTGTGTCAGTAGACTTGGGCGCTGCGCCGTCACGTTGATCTGCAAACAAGTCCATTCAATTCGCCCCTATTAGCGTTTATCACAATTAGTTAAAGCCTAGTGTAGGTCATTAAAAGTTGCGAGGTGAGAATGAGGATTTGGATGTTGAACGTAATATTCAACTCTTTAGCTTGTTACATTTATCTGATCTGGCGCAGGCAATCCGCTACCATGCCTGTTAAGCTGCGAGCGCGATACAATAACGGTGACCATAAGCTTAGGTTTGTTGCAGCATGTGGTCTGTTTTATCGCCAGTTAACAACAGCCTGAGTAACCCTTTCACAAAAATGTTGTGATGGACCTATCAGTTGTTTGGCGCCCGTTTTGCCGGGCGTCAGGAACACTGTTTTACTGAAATTATAATTAACACATTATGACGGACTAACAAGGCAGTTATGTTTAAAAAACTTTCCCTCAAGCACAAGCTGGCGGTCTCTGCCGGGCTGGCCATTATTATCGGAGGCTTTCTGGTCGAGGCGCTTTCTTTTCGAGCCTCTTTGTCGCGGCTCGATACAGAAGTGGCGCAACGACTAGAGAGTACAGCGGCGTCGTACAATCAGTATGTATCGGATTGGGTGGCATCCAAAGAGCGAGCCATGACATCACTGACCCGCGAAGCGGATCCAGACAACATGGTTACTCATCTCAAACAGGTTCGCGATTCGGGCGGATTTGATAACGTCTTTCTCGCGTATCCGGACGGTAGCCAAGATAATGCCAATGGGGTGGTGTTGCCGCCGGGTAATGACGATCCTAGAAAATGGGGCTGGTACATCAATGCCAAGGCTTCGACGTCTAATGTGTTTATGGATAATCCAACGGTAGCTGCAGCAACGGGGGCGAATGTTGTCTCATTGGGTAAGGCATTGCAGTTTAATGGGCAAACCCTGGTGTTGGGCGCAGATGTAGAGATTGGCGATATCATCGAGGGCTTAGAGAAAGTTATTTTGCCTGGTAGTGGTTATATGTTTATTGCCAACCAGGATGGCAATGTCTTTACGCATGCGAACACCGATCTGCTTAATCAATCCATCAGTGAACTAGGGTTATCGTTTAATACGATAAAATCGGCGATGAATTCCGGTGGGAGTGTCACCGCTGAGGTAGGCGACGCTGAAAGTGTCGTTTACGCAAAAGCGATCAAAGATACCGACTTGATCACAGTGACCGTCATTAATTACGACTCCCTAGTGGCACCACTGTTTGATGCGGTGTGGGGACAAATTGCGGTCACTATTGCGGTTGTTATTGCATGTACGCTGTTATTTAACTTACTGGTCAATATACTGTTTAGGCCGTTAACCAATGTTTCTAACGCGTTGGAGCAAATTGCTCATGGTAGCGGTGATCTTACGCAACGGATTGAGGTAGAAAGCGACGATGAAGTGGGGCAGTTGGCAAAAAACTTCAACACTTTCGTTGGCAGTATGCATCAGCTCATCAGCCACATTCGTGAACAAGCGCAGCAGTTGACCTCGCAATCAGATAGCAGTACTGAACGCGCTCGCCGTAACGTAGATGATATTAATCAACAGCAGCAAGAAGTCACTATGGTGGCCACGGCGGTTACTGAACTGGCCTCCGCCACGCAAGAGATTGCTTCTCACGCGGAGCACACGGCCAGCACAGCGCAAGCGTCGACAGAGAGTACCGATAACGGGCGTGCGGTGGTTGAAAATACCAAAACATCGATCACACGCTTATCGGATGAACTCAAGCAGGCGAGCACCATCGTTGCCGAGTTGGACAAACACTCGCAAGAGATTTCAACCGTATTATCGACCATTCAAGGTATTGCCGAGCAAACCAATCTGTTGGCATTGAATGCGGCGATCGAGGCGGCACGTGCGGGTGAACAAGGTCGCGGCTTTGCGGTGGTAGCCGACGAAGTTCGTATCTTATCGCAACGTACACACGCCTCCACAGAAGAAATCAAATCAACGATCGAGACCTTGCAAACCACGACTGCTAGCGCTGTGTCGGCCATGGAAAGCAGTTCATCCTTGGCGGGCGATTCGGTTGCTGATGTTGATAAAGCTACTGCGGCGCTGAGTGAAATTGATGCGGCGGTAAATCAGATCAGTGACATGGCGACGCAAATTGCCACGGCAGCGGAAGAGCAGACTCATGTCACGAGTGAAATTACACAGAATATTACCTCAATCAAGGATGTGTCTGAGCACTTAGTACACAGCGCTAACGATACCTCACAAGAGGCGGATAATCTGCGTCATCAAGCCACGAAACTGAACGACAAAGTCTCGACCTACAAGCTGTAGGTTCGATGATTTATTGGTGTTAAGCTAATCACGTAGGCCAGCGTTCACCTTGGTACCAACATGGTGAACGCTTTTTTTTGAAAAAATGCAAAAAACAGGGAACTTCTGAGACAGTAGTCAGTCATAAAGGGTACTGAAGCAATTAAAAAAGGTTTTATGTTAACCCTACTGCGACATTTTCGTACATCTTTTATCTTCTTTCTACTCGGCATCGGTTGCCTGCTCGCTTTCAAGCTTTCCACACCTCAAATAGCTGCAAACAGTTCGATACAAGAGCTATTCGCCTTCATTCCTCTTGCATGGTTGTTTTTAGGCATGAGTGCTGTCACCTTCTTCTTGAATATGGTGCAGACGATGCTGGGGATTAAACGCCAACACATTGACTGTTAATACCATCGATTATTAACACCAAGGTCCAGAGGACGCTGGTGTTAGCCGAACACCTGTAGCTGAAGGGCAACAAAGAAGCCAATCGATATCCCGACGACTAATAACGTTGATAAACGGGTGCACGCTAAGCCAATGGCAACCATCGCTCCTAGCAAATAAGGGTTGGTAGTAGAGATAGCCAGTTTATCTTCGGGAAAGAAGACAATCGGCACCCACAGCGCGGTCAATACCGCCGGTGCTGAGTAGGTAAGCAGCCGTTGCAATCGAGGACCGATGCGCACAGGCACACTGCGTGCAAGCAGAAGGTAGCGCACGGAGAAGGTGATTAACGCCATGGCGACGATCATTAACCAGTAGTTCATGATGTCATGCTCCTAGCGGGTAGCGATTCAGCGAGCAATCCCGACGCCATGCCAATTCCGGTCGCCATAATCAGCGCATGGGGGATCTGGTAATAGGTGAGTAGCAACATGCTTAAACCGCTCGCTAAGGCGCACAGTAAAACGGGCCGTGTTTTTATGCTGGGTACCGTGAGCGCGATGAATGTTGCCGCAATGGCAAAGTCGAGCCCAATGGCCTCCAATGCTTTAAGTTGTGACCCCGCCAAAATGCCCGCTAAGGTGGCAAGATTCCAACCGATGTAAAACGCCGCGCCGGTATAAAGGGCATAATGTTTAGAAAACCTATCGTGCTTGCGAGTATGTGCGGTTGAAAGTGCATACATTTCGTCAGTCAATAAGAAGCCAAGGCCGAGGCGCCACTTGAGAGGCAAAGGGGTAATGTACTGACGAAAGTGTGCGCCATATAACAGGTGGCGTGCGCTGATCACCAAAGTAGAGCCCAACACGGCGGGTAGACCAGCCGCACTGCCAACCATCATGGTGCCGGACAACTGCACTGCACCCGCGAAAACGAGCAATGACATCGCCTGTGCTTGCAAGGCACTAAAGCCCATTTGCAGCCCTAATGAACCACATAAAATTCCCCACGGGAGAACGGCGAGGCAAAGCGGACTAACATCGCCTAATGCGCGCCATAGCGATGCTTTGGGAGCATGCACCTCTTGTGCAGCGTTATGCATAGGTCACCTTCTTGTCGTGTTTTTTCGTCTAGTCTAACCGACCCAATGATAATGATGGTTAGGTTTTTTGGCGACGAGCCCCTCTTTTTGCAATTGAGTAAAAAGCGCATCAACAGTGTCTTGGCTTAGCGCATACTCAGTACTTACTGCTTTTTTACTACAGCGTATCGTTTTGGCAGCAAGTGCGGTTTTTATATCGGTGTAGGGGAACCCAAGCGTCTCATCGTTAGGCGTTTCAGGCAAGGAGGTTGCCTGGTCTGAGGTCGTCTGGGTCTCGCTCGATGCTGCAGGTGTAGTCGCGTTTAAAGGGGCGCTGCGTCGGTGATGGTACCAGTGGCGAAAGCGTTGTTCCTCACCGATGACGCCAACAAAAAAAGCCGCGAATAAATCTAATAATACGGAAAGAAATATCACCAGCCAAGATTGGGCCTGATCCGTGCTCACCCCTAAGGTATTGGCGAGATTACTGATGAGTCCTAAAACAGAGCCTTGAGCCACCGCCGGTAAACTGTCACGCGTTAATGCCAGTTGTTGTTGTTCTTTGCGCAACTGGGTGTTTTCCCGTTGCAGCCGTGCAACGCCCGTCGCAATTCTATCGAGCTCAATATACCGTTCAGCGGCCTCGTTATTCAGTGCAATTTGCTGCTCAATTGCTTCAATTTGGCGGTCATAAGCCGCGACCTTGGCTTGGCCTTGTCGCTGCTCACTCTGTGCTGCATTCGTGGCACTGTTAATGCCGCCGATGCTACCGCCAATCGAGATTAGAGCCAAAATGAGATAAAAACCGAGTGCCGAGGCGGCGCCAGTATAGTTACCGTGGGCACGACGTTCGCCAAACTCATACCAAGCATAAAACTTACCTGCTTCAAAAATGACAGCAAGCGCGCCAAACAACCACTGCATTAACGGGTTGTCATCAAGCGAGAGAAATAAAAGGAGCGAGAAAATCGTTGAGGCCACTATCGCGGCACTGGTAAAGCTGTAAACACTCACTATCGAAAAGCGGCCCTTTGGGAAACGATAGGTATCTCGAGAGAAAGGCCCGGCAACTGGATTCATGCTGTCTTTTTATCCTGACGAAATGAAGAAGTTGCAAAGCCTAGCGCAGATCGTGGCGTTTGTGTGTTAGTCAGGTGTGAAAATTCGAATGAACGCCTGATTCCTCACCAACCTGCGTTAAAAGGCATCGTCAGTGAGAAAAAGACATCGTCAGTTTGGTGAACCAAGGTGTGATTTGCCCTGTTACTGTCAGGATACCGGATATCTAAGTATAAAAGTGGCGGGATCAATTTTTTACCGATTTACGCTTTACGAGACGCGTGTGTCTGTCACTAT
Source organism: Salinivibrio sp. IB643 (assembly GCF_001996105.1). Taxonomy (NCBI): domain Bacteria; kingdom Pseudomonadati; phylum Pseudomonadota; class Gammaproteobacteria; order Vibrionales; family Vibrionaceae; genus Salinivibrio; species Salinivibrio sp. IB643. The sequence goes on along the minus strand of NZ_MUFF01000014.1, from coordinate 38,564 downwards.
CAATGGCATAGTAGCAAATATGATAAAAGGTTGATCGTTGTCAGCAAATGATTGAGTGAATGGGCAGCGATATTCAACAAAGAGGAGAGAAGGTTTGGAGCAACGGATCCTAGCATGCGTCGATGGCCCGCATTATTCAAAGCCAGTGGCAGCGTTGAGCATTTGGGCGGCAAGCCGTCTGTCTGTACCCTTAACACTACTCCATGTGCTGGATAAATCGTCTCGCCAGCCGGAGCCTGAACTATCCGGTAACTTAGCTGCAGGCAGTCGAGAGCAACTATTACAAGAATTGGTCGAGCTAGATGGTCAGCGCGCTAAGCTCGAAATGAAGCATGGGAAAGTGCTACTTTCTGAGCTGGCAGACGACGCCAAAGCGAAGGGGTTGAATGATGTTAGCGCCTTGCAGCGTCATGGCAACTTGGTTGAAAGCTTGCTTGAGCTGGAAGCGCAAACGCGTGTCTTGGTGCTGGGAAAATCTGGTGAAGTACATCAAAGTGATGCTAGAGCCATCGGTTCACAACTTGAAAGTGTCGTGCGTTCTATTAAGGCACACACGCTGATTGCTAATGGTGAGTTCTCGGCACCTGACAGTTATTTGCTCGCCTTTGACGGCAGTGACATCAGCGAAAAGCTGGTGGAGAAGGCGCTCGTCACCCCATTATTAGCAGGAATGACTTGTCACTTAGTGATGGTAGAAGATTCACAAGAGAAATTGGCTGCTTTTAAACGGGCGGCTGAGCGATTGCAAGCGGCAGGCGTCAATGTCGTGCAAGCGCAACTCACGGGTGAGGTACACCGAGCTATCTTAGATTATCAAGCGTCAAATCAAGTGGGTATGATTGTGATGGGGGCGTACGGGCATTCAAAACTACGTCAGTTCTTTGTCGGAAGTAACACCACCAAGCTGCTGATTGAATCGACGGTACCCATGTTATTGATTCGCTGAGGACAGGGCAGAAGCGAACCTTCGTCACGGACAGAAAAATAAAAACCCGCATCAAGGCGGGTTTTTTGATCTTGGCTGTATCGCTATCAGTACTTAAAGCGTGTCGTAAACATAAACTGATCGCCATACCACTCGTTAATCCGGTATGCCGCGCCTAACGAGAACAGTTCGGTTGCGTGGAATCGACCGTAAGCAGAGCCAAATGTATCTTCTTCATCATCCACGGTAAGTAGGCCGATTTCACCGCCCACTTCAACTTGTGGCCCCAACCATTGGCGAATACCAAGATTGATTTCTACACCCACATCGCTATTGAAGTTCTCTTTATTGACGCCGCGTGCAAGCAATTCACCGGTTAAGTCTGCCCAGTTATTGATCGGTGCATGAAAACCAATCCCTGCAGCGGTATCCCAATCCGAATCAAACTCGGTATCTGCTTCGACACGAATGTGCGCATTAGGGTGAATAGACATGCTAAATCCTGCACCATAGGTGAGGGGGCTAACACCGATACGTCCTTCCAAGTAATCGTAACTAAAATTACTCATGGTGGTGAGGTTGGCGTCTTCTTCATTGGCCACGGCGCTGAAAGAAGCCAACGCGACAATCGCGCTAGCTAAAAGAGATTTACGCATTATCAATTCCACTTGTTATTGGTGTTGAAATCATTCTATAAGACGATTGCGCGCTGAAACAAGCACATCCGCCCGTCATTAAGGCTTTTTTACGCATTTCTGACCCAATGCGCGGTTATGGCAATAAATTGAGACTATTCGCCGTCCATATTCCATTTGTTGCGGTTAATCGCCTCCACGACACGCGGGGTATCGAGTACGCTAGCCCAAGGGAACAAATTGGGTTCGTGAGTAACCACATAGCTGGTTAATTGATCGGTCACCACGCTCACTAAGGYGTCTTTCTGCCACGGCTTTGCGAGATAATAGTGCAAACTGGCATGATTCACCGCTGATATTGTATCTTCCAGCCCTGCTTGACCCGTGAGTAAGACCTTGCGTGCCGAAGCGGTTTGAGGCTGATTAGCCAGCTCAATGAGAAAATCGACGCCTAATTCACCTGGCATAATGTGATCACACAAGATAAGTGCCAGTTGTGTTCCTTCCGTGGCCATATCGCGAATCACATCGCGTGCCTCGGAAACGGACTCGGCGGCTTCGACCTCAAAGTGATCGGTAAAACCTTGCAAATCGTCTATCACGCTATCGAGGACATCGCGTTCATCATCCACACATAATATTAAATATTGGCTCATGCTTGTGGCTCCTTACTGGCAGAGGCGGGGAGTGCTATGGGCAAGGTGACTGTCATCGTGGTGCCGTTCCCGAGTTGGGAGCGGACCTGAATATCACCCCCTTGCTGATGAACAATTGTTTGACACATGGTCAGGCCAATACCCAAACCAAAATGCCCTTCGCGCTTGGTGGTGTAGTTTAACGCGAACATTTTTTCTTGCTGTTCTTGCGTCATTCCTATCCCCGTATCCGTCACCGATACTTGAATCATGCCAGATGCTTGGTCGTTAAGGGTTTTAACTGTCACGGTAAGTGTGCCTGGTTCTGGCATCGCATCCAGTGCGTTGGCAATAAGGTTGGTCCAAACCTGTGCCAAAGCTGATGGCTGAGTGATAATGTCAGGCACCCAGTCATAGTACTTTTCTAATTGGTGTGGTTTGAGTCGGTGCTCGAATAACGTCAGGGTGTCATCAATGCTTTCAATAATATGAGTACGCTGGCGCTGTTCGCTGTCTTGGCGCGCGTAGGTGCGTAAGCTTTTAACTAAATCGGCAATTCGAGCTGCACACACATGGTTAGAGCGCAATAAACGGCCACAACGCGCGTATTGCTTCCAAGTCGCCAATTCAGTGTCAAAATGTGATCCCAAACGTTGTTGCCAGTTGGTCACCGTATCTTGTTGATACAGGCCAATATTCACCAGGTCTCGTGCCGTGCGTTTATTCCCGGTCATTTCACTTAACGTACGTGTATGTGCGCGCGCGGTGGCGGTTGATAGCGGGGTGCTGTCGCGGTTGTTTTGCAAAAGGGTAAGGGCTTGTTCGCGGCTGGCAGCATCAAGGGGCGTTTTTGCGACGTGCTCTAAAGCGTCGGCAAGTGCGTCGCTATTGCGTAAAATCGCGGAAACAGGGTTATTGAGCTCATGTGCGACACCGGCGACCAGCTGGCCCAGGAGCGCCATTTTTTCTTTTTCTAACAACTGGCGATTGGCCTCATCCAGCGAAGCGAGTGTTTGCTGTAGCTGGATTTCGGTATCAATGCTGCGCTTTAAGCGTTGGTTAAAATGCAATAGTAGGTATTGAATAAACAGGGGTAACAGCTCTGAGCGGCTGGTCATTATTTTACTAAATAGCGTATGGTCGATTTTGATCACCCGGGTGCGAGTGAGTGTGCGCCCAGTCGAGAAAGAGACCTCGCCAGTGACAAACGACATGCTACCAATCAAACTGCCGGCAGAGAGGGTAGAGACATGGTGCACTTGCCCTTTATCATCGGTTTTATAGAGCCCAACGTCGCCTTCGGCAATAAACCATAAAAATGCGTTATCTTGGTTTTCTTTCGTGAGTACATGGTTGGCGCTGTAGGTTCGGCAGGCACGGCTTTCGTCATTGCCGTCAAAAAAGGCATAAAGGCCAGCAATCACTCGGTCGGCAATGTCTGCTTTATTGCTTTCGGCTGGCGCGAGCAATTGTGACTGAAATTGGTTTATCTCACGTTCGACTTGCGCATCCAGTAAGGTGCGATGATCCAGCACTTCGCTATAACGCAACAGATCGTGTTGGCAATGCCGTAAGACATAGGTTGTGAGTTCTTTCTCTGCGACCCGCTGTAATTCATCTGCTCGCCACGGCTTGTGCATGCAATAATTTAACCGGCCCTCATTGACTGCCTGCAAAATGACATCGTACTGCGGCGCTTCGCTGAGCAAAATAGTACGCGCCCCTTTACTGGCGGCATGGTTGTCAACGTTGACTAATAAATCAATGCCATCATTGTTCCCAGGCGCGTTATGACAAATCAATAACGCCACCTGTTGCTCGTTCGCTTTCAAATCATTTAACAACGCATAGGCATCGTCAGGGGTGTCAGTACTGCATAGATCAAAGACATCGCGAAACGGCGCGAGGTCGTGAGAGAGCTTTTCCACCGCGAGAGGGTCTTGGTCAATGCATAATATCACATAAGGGTTCATACACTCTGCCGATTTGTCGCGAATTCGCTTTGATTATAGGCATTTATTCGCTTCAATGATGCGAAATAGTCGACATTCATGAACATATCCTGCTAAACCTCGCAACCTTAATGCGCGCGCCCATCGTGACCTATTCGATGGATAGACAAATGATGCTTGCTGACTGACTTAAACCTGTGTCCCAATCTATCAGTATATTATCGTCAGCGTCCATTTTTGGTTACACTAATGGTTTTCGTGTCCTTGGAGCAAAAAAGACATGTTTTTAGGAAAGTATGGCGCCATTGCCGGCGGCCTTGCGGTGGTTGCATGTTGGCCATTTGCGACGGGTCAAATTGCACATTCAATGTATGAGCGTGAAGTGGATCAACGCACAACCGCAGATTTTACGCTCGAGGAACAGAGCTATGAGCGAGGCTACTTAAGCTCACAAGCGGTTACGCGTGTCCAGTTTAAGGGCGAGAGTAAAGCGTTATTGGAGCAGTCAGGGTTACCGGTTGCCTACGAGATCACATCAGAGATATCTCACGGTATATTGGGGGTCTCGTCGAGCAATACCTTGGCAATGACCCCAGAGCTACAACAAATTACTCAAAAGGTATGGCCAGGTAATCCGACACCGGTTCGCTTAGATCTTGATACGCTACTGACCGGCGCCTCTGACTATCATCTGACGGTAGCGCCTTTCTCGTTTTCGGAGTCAAACAGCAATCTAACCGCAAGTGAGCTGAGTGTTAAAGGCGAGATTGACCGCAAAGGACGCGGTAAAGCAACCCTCTCACTGCCTGCTCTCGCCTTTAATGATGATAATGGTCAGCAGTTGAAAGTTGATACCATAACAGGGAGCGGCCAAGGTTATCTGCAAGAGGGATTATGGATTGGTAATCAGTCGCTCTCTATTGATCAAGCGCAGCTAGATAACGGCAATGGTCAATCGGTCCAGCTTGCTCAGGTTGCGCTTGAAATTGGCAATGAGCTGGTTGAATCGGCGTCAGCGCCGTCGCTGAATAATACCAATCAACTCACCGTTGGTGAGATAACGTTGCCAGATCAAACCCGTTGGCGCAACTTGGTGGTCGCGTTAGATGCTAACCACCTTGATTATACGGCTATGTCTCAGATCGCATTGCTATCGTCACAGTGGCAAGAGGGCCAGGCGCCGGGAAGTGCGTCTGCGATGGAACAAGCCGTTGTGGATTTGTTGCAGTCGGGGTTATCGGTTAATTTGTCGCCGGCAAGCCTGACGCTTCCAGAAGGGGACGTTAGTGTTGATATGCGCCTTGAGCTAAGCGGTGGCGACGCCACGGGTGAGTTTGGCCTGAATCAGCTGGTGAGTCAGTTGTCTGGCAATCTGGATGTGGCGGTACCAAACGTGTTGCTTTCACGGTCGCCATGGCGAGAAAAAGTCAGTAATCTATCCAGTGCGGGGTTTGTCACGCAGTCGGAAAAAACAACCACGCTTACCGCCCGGATTGAAGGTAATCAAGTGGTTGGATCGAGCGGCAATACGGTACCTTTAATGCAGTTTGTTATGTACCTGCTGTAGCCAACGGCTGTTATAGTTAACGTGCAATAGCTTGATGTGTTGACAGCTTGATGTGTCAACAGCTGGGCGTGCCAATAACGCATTACGTGCGCGTCATGGCTTCCAAGTGGTAACGGGGATTGAATTTGCCGTTACCTTTGTTTTCTTAACCGCAAGAATTTAGAATGATGCAGTCTTTGCCTCAGCTTAAGGCCAAAAAATATAGAACCGTAAGAGAAGACACCGTCATTGGTCTGCGAGCCGTGGCATTCATGAAACACGGAACGACCACCCAGGTACAAATTAAAACCCCGGTGGGGCAAACATATCGCTCTGACTGTACCTTTATCGGTTTTGATGGCGAAAAACGGTTGTTCTTTTCTCTGCCCACGGAAAACCTCAATCAGGTTAATCAATTTTTTATTGAAGGTTATCGCCTCGCCGTGGATGCGGTTTCTGATGAGGGTGAAGGCGCGAAAGTGCGGTTTGCATCTAAAATTTCCACCGTACTCAAAGCGCCCGTTAATTTGGTGGTAGTTGAGTTACCACAGCAAGCCAAATTGATTCAACAGCGCAAAGATAATCGTTATGAATTAAATGTGAAAGGTGAAGTTCCTCTAGGTAATCGTCGTTTGTCGGTCAATCTTACCGATATTTCTGCAGGTGGCTGTGGCTTTAGTTTTGATGCTATTGCGCCCGTTTTTGAAAAGCACCATCAAATCGCGATACAAATCCAAGCGCCCGATAGCGACGATTGCTTTGTATTAAGCGGGCAAGTGGAAAACCGTCAGCAAAAATGGGGAATGCAACGCTACGGCGTATCGTTTGACCGCGGTGGCCTTAAACACTGTGAAGCCTTGATTAAACGACTTGTTTACGATGGCTCGCACTACATCTTTAATCCTCATACTGAAGACGCTAAGTGACAACGTCACATACATTGATCGTTTCTATTGACGATTAGACCTGACTAGCTGTTTGACGTAGCTGAAGTGACATAGACGACTTTGGCACAAATGCCATTCTGGTGAAAAAACTGAAGCCAGCGGCTTTGATGAGGCTGCAACACATCTCCTGGGCCTTTCACTTCTACCCATTGATAAGCGTCGCCTCGACACATAAACAAATCGGGGTGACCGCGTCGATTATGGCGTCGATCGAACAAAATACGCTTAAAACACGCGCTGAGCTGTGTGTCGCTGAGGGCGTGTAAGGCGGCGTCAAGCAGCGGCCATTCAATCACAGACCAGTTGACCCAGTCATTACTAAGCCCCTGTTTTTGTTGATAGTGTCGTGCTATCCAATCGCGTGCTTTATCAATGTTTGCCAAGCGCGCATGAATTTGGGGCTGTCTTTTGGTGACAAAGTCGTCGCTATACAGGTCGCGCGGGCCACGTTGAAATGGATTCACAAAGGCGCCACTGATGGGTAAAAACAGAATGTCCCAAAAAAAGAGCCCGAACAGCGCATTCAGCAAACTGTTTTCGCTATACCATACTTGCCAGCCTTGGCATCGATAATACGCCGCAACGTCCCATTCCACCCGATGTTCAAGGGGGAGTGTCAATGTCTCACTATCCACAATGGCAGGATTGACTGAGTTTGTCGGCACCAAACGGGCATGCTCTCGGAGGGGCTTTTGTTTGGCGATACGACAAGCGACGTCATATTCTTCCTCATCGTGAGGTGCGTCGAGCATGGCCGCAATGATGCGTGATGCGTCATCAATATAACCTTGTTTAATCAACATGCGAGCTTGTCGCTCCCGGCTTGGCGGTTGCGTGGTGGTTTGGTAAAGCAATGTGGCACAAGGGAAGTCATCGTGGCGCTCAAACTCACGTGCAATACGATTAACTAATCGTTGCCGTTTGCGCTCAAGTGGCGGCCACTTAAACGGCTGAGGAAGGCGTGATTGTAGCGCAAGAATCGACGCTGGGCGCTTGGCTTTTTTTGCTTGCCAAACCGTGTCGGTAAGCGCAGACAAGTGCAGCCAATCATCAATGTGTTGGCGGTGTTGAAATAAACGCTCAGACTGACTAACAGGATACGATTCAAATTGCTGAATACCGAGCTCGGCGACGACAAATTGGCTCAAATCTTGGCGTGAATTACCAAAATACAATAACAATAAGACGGGGAGTAGGTCCGGTTGGTGGCAGACGACTAGCGCGTAGGGACTGGTGAGCGGGTCGTCATAGGTGTCAGTGATCGCTGTTTGCCACTTTGTCTTACTCGCACTTTTCGCTAAGGCCACTGCTGGAAACGCATCGATCAGTTGCGTCTTACTCAGTAGGTTAAATAAGACGTCAGCGGGGGCAGTATCGGTGATGCTCACAAATCCGTTATCGGCCAAGTTGTGGAGCAGTGGCCAGGTGTCTCCGAGCTCGGGATAGATCAGTTTGTCGGCTAAGAAGTAATCATGGCGGCGCATCAATAAACGGACCAGCAAACATTGGGCTTTGAAGCTAAGCTGTTGAAAGCAGGTAAGCCAAGCCCGTTCTTTGCCTGTGAGCAGATCCCAGTCACGTTCAGACACTAAACCGATCAAGCTTTGAAAGTTATGATGGTAATAATAGGGACTGAGAGGGTCTGGCTGTGTCATTCTTTTTCCTTATCTTTTATCAGGACAGGTGCATTCAGGAGCCGCCGAATGAAACGGAGTATCGCTGTACTATTGTCAGTATTTAGCTGGTGGGTGTCGAGTTATGCCTTAGCACAAGGTGACGATACGTTTTCAAAGGAGCAAGGGATCGCAGGGGTCGCCTGTGTGATTACCGATCCTGCTGGGCGACTACTGTTGATAAAAGATAGAGTCACCGGGCGATATGGTTTACCCGGTGGACGAGTGAATTTGGCTGAATCACCGACCCGAGCCCTGGCGCGTGAAGTGTTTGAAGAAACGGCTCTTCGCGTCAATGTGGGGAAGGTCGCTCACAAAGATAAACGTGGGGTATTGTTTGCTTGCCAAAGCCAAACGCCGCTACCGGTTGTCTCGAACGCCAATGGCACAGGCGTGTTGCCGGTTTGGCAGGCGCTGCACTTTGGATCTGAAATCGATAAAGCCTTGTTAATACCGCCTGCACAGGCAGGCGACTATCGCTATCGATTTAAAGATCGCGGTGAGTTGCTATGGTCTCTGGCGGCAAAAACGCCTAGCAGTGATGTCGCTGCTTTAGCGGATTTTAGTGCCCTAGCGCCTGCCTTTTACGTAAGTCAGTATAGCCTCGTCTCTGGCCTACAAACGGCGATCGCGCACTTGGGCGATGTCGCGAGCGCGATGACTAAATACTTATTCAGACTGATCAACATCTTAGGAGAAATCGCATTTTACGTTGCCTTGGTACCACTATTTCTTATTTTTCGTGGCCATAAATCGGCGCTGTCGCTGCTTTTTCTTTTGATCAGTGCGGCGACTGTCTCTATCACGTTAAAAACAGGATTTGCGATGCCAAGACCGTTTTACCTATGGCCTGACTTGCAAATCGGTAAGGCAAGTGGCTTTACGGTGCCAAGCGGTCACACCTTATTAGCGGCAGCCGTTGTCACCGCCTGGTACCTAAAGCGTCGTGATACGCATAGAAAGGCATATGGGTCGTTAGTGCTTGCTTTGGCGGTGATGATTTTGATGGGGCTCAACCGCATGTATTTGGGCGTTCACTTTGCTAGTGATGTGGTGATTGGCGCCTTAGTGGGAAGCAGCCTAGCCTGGGCAACCGTGAAAATAGGTGCAGTGACCATAGGGAAAGATCGACCGCTACTGACCACCGGTCGGCTGTGGCTATTGGTCTGTGCGTTGCTAGCATTATTGGCGTTAGCATTAAAGTTACCCGATCTGCTCTACTTAGCCGCATTAAGCGCTGGGATATATACCGGCCAGGTCTGGCACAAGCTTTTCCCCAGTCATAAACCGGCCGCGAGCATGATGGGAAAACTATTGACCTTGGCCTGGATTTTCTTGGGGGTCGCTGGGCTGCTTCTGGCCGCTTGGGGCGTGGTGCAGGTGACGGGAATGAGTTGGATTGTCTTGATCGTTGTATCCATGGCAGCGTGGAGTTTAGGGCCTTGGATTTTGATTGCGAGCCCAGAGCTTGCGAGATGGTCAAGCACTCGGCTCGGTTGGCGGGAATGGTGATGAGGATTTAAGGATTGACTCGCGAAGGATTTACCCTGTGATCGCTTTGGCTGTGCCAAGAGTTAAGGTAAAGTAGGCGCATAACTAAAATTGCACCAGGCATGGTGATACTCGCACAGGAACCGCAATGATACCGGCAATACACCCACAGGCGGGCTTGTCGTCCGCCGTCGTTGATTTTCTTACCGCTTTGCAAGACGCGGGTTTTCAGGGCGATATCGAATCGACCTACGCAAGCCGTCTGGCGGTAGCGACGGATAACAGCGTGTACCAAGCACTGCCTCAAGCCGTTCTTTTCCCTTCGTCGGTTGATGATCTGCGCATCATTGGTGAGACCGTTCAAGCCCCACCTTTCAGTGACATTAAGTTTTCGCCACGCGGCGGCGGCACAGGAACTAATGGTCAGTCACTGACCCAACATGTGGTGGTGGATATCTCCCGTCATATGAACCAGGTTTTAGAGGTTAACCCTGAACAAGGGTGGGTGCGTGTTCAAGCTGGGGTGATTAAAGATCAGCTCAATGATGTATTGCGTCCGTATGGCTACTTTTTCTCGCCGGATTTATCGACCAGTAATCGCGCCACGATCGGTGGGATGATCAATACCGATGCATCGGGGCAGGGGTCGTTACGTTACGGCAAAACGTCGGATCATGTGCTGGGATTAAAAGCTGTATTGATTGATGGCAGTGTGTTGGAGACCCAACCGCTTAAGCCGGAGCCGCTCAAGCAAGCGATGGCGCGAGGTGATTTAGCCGGACGTGCTCTGGAAACCGTGTCGTCCGTATGTCGCGAACATCGTGATCTGATCACTGACACCTTTCCGCCACTCAACCGATTTTTGACTGGGTATGATCTTAAACATGTTTACGATCAAACAGTAACGGAATTCGATATTGGCCGTGTGCTCTGTGGCGCCGAGGGGTCTTTAGCCTTCATCGCCGAAGCCAAGCTCAATATTACGCCCATTCCAAGTGTACGCACCTTGGTAAATATTAAATATGACAGCTTCGATTCAGCGTTGCGTAATGCGCCCATGATGGTAGAAGCCAAGGCGCTTTCAGTTGAAACCATTGATGCTAAAGTCCTTGATTTAGCGCGTAATGATATTGTGTGGCATACCGTCAGTGATCTGCTGGAGGATGTGCCGGGTAAGGTCATGCACGGCATTAATATGGTCGAGTTTGCTGGCAATGATGCCGACGACATTGAGGCACAAATTACGACCCTGTGTGAGCAACTCGATCGCTTGATAGCGAAACAGCAAAAAGGCGTGATTGGTTATCAGATCTGCCGTGATCTGGCGTCGATCAATAAAATCTATGCCATGCGCAAAAAATCGGTTGGATTACTGGGCGCGACGAAAGGCAAGGCCAAACCTGTTGCCTTCACCGAAGACACCTGTGTGCCACCAGAAAACTTGGCGGACTTTATCAGTGAGTTCCGCGCATTACTCGATAGCCATCATCTGCACTATGGCATGTTTGGCCATGTTGATGCAGGGGTTTTGCATGTGCGCCCCGCGCTTGACTTGTGCGATCCCGAACAAGAGCGGGTGATGAAAACCATTTCTGATCAGGTCGTAGCACTGGTGGCGAAATACGGCGGATTGATGTGGGGGGAACATGGTAAAGGCTATCGCTCTGAGTACGGTCCCGCCTTTTTTGGTGAGACCTTGTTCATGCAATTACGTCGGGTAAAAGCGGCCTTTGATCCGCAAAACCGGATGAATCCTGGAAAGATTTGTACCCCGATTCACAGCGACGATGCTTTGGTGCAGGTCGATGATACCAAGCGTGGTTTTTATGACCGCCAGATCCCGGTTGAGGTTAGAGATAGCTTTAAAGGCGCGATGGAATGCAATGGCAACGGGTTGTGCTTTAACTATGATACGTCGTCACCCATGTGTCCGTCGATGAAAGTCAGTTATGACCGTCGGCACTCACCTAAAGGCCGGGCAGGGATTGTGCGCGAGTGGTTACGTTTGCTTGCGGAGCAAGGCGTTGATCCGTTGGATGTCGAGCAAGCACTCATGACGCAATCTCCCTCAGTCCGTGAAATGATGGCGAAATTCGGGCGTTACTTTACCCGCCAAAAAGAGGCAGATGACTTTAGCCATGAGGTTATGGATGCGATGAGTGGCTGCCTGGCGTGTAAAGCGTGCGCCAGTCAGTGTCCGATTAAAGTCGATGTCCCCAGCTTTCGTTCCCGGTTTATGCAGTTGTACTACAGCCGTTATCCGCGTCCGATCAAAGATCACCTGGTCGCAAATATTGAAAGCTTGCTGCCATTAATGGCTAAAGCGCCTAGGTTAGTCAATGCCGCAACCCAACCCCAGTGGGCACAAGGCTTAACAGCCAAACTCATTGGTTACACCGATACACCCGCTTTATCGGTGCCGACATTGGCCCAGGCATTGGCAGGCGATCATTCCCTCAAATTTGATCTCGAGTGGCTACAAGCCTTGTCCACGCAAGAGCGTGAAAACTATGTGTTGATCGTGCAAGACCCGTTTACCAGTTTTTATGAAGCGCCACTGATTCACGACTTGATCAAGTTGGTCCGCCGACTGGGAAAAGTGCCGATGCTGATTCCCTTTAAGCCCAACGGTAAAGCACAACACGTAAAAGGTTTTCTACGACGTTTTGCCCAAACCGCGCGTAATACCGCTGGCTTTTTAAATCAGCTAGCGGCGCTGAATATTCCGATGATAGGTGTCGATCCTGCTTTAGTGCTGTGTTACCGCGATGAATATCAAGAGGCGCTGGGCCGTTATCGTGGTGATTTTAACGTCCTACTGAGTCATGAGTGGTTAACGAATGTGGTGCCTAGCCTACCAGCAAAAGCTGAGCATACGTCCGAGCCTTGGTACTTATTTGGTCATTGCACAGAAAAAACGCAGTTACCTCATGCAGAGCAACAGTGGGTTGATTTATTCGCCCATTTTGGCGCAGAGCTTAAACCCGTCTCTGTAGGATGCTGTGGCATGGCGGGTACCTATGGCCATGAGGCCGATAAGCGCGATACCTCAGAAGCCATCTATGATTTAAGTTGGTCGCCTAAACTGGCTTACTTACCCAAAGAGCGGGTTGTCGCAACTGGGTATTCGTGCCGTAGCCAAGTGAAGCGATTTAGTGAGACACCGCTGTTGCATCCACTGCAGGTATTATTGCGACTTGCGCATACGCGCACTGATCTTGCGCGCTCTGGCAACGTATAGATTAAAGGATTGCACCTGTGGTTATTTCGCGTACAGTAAAATAAAGAGCTAAAAGCTAAGGCAAACAAATGCTTAAAACAGTTGTTATTATCTTGCTAGTTTTACTCGGTATTACCGCTGCGCAATACTTGGAAGAGAGCGCGCAGAAAAAAATTGCTTGGGTCATTGGGGCCATTGCATGCGTGCTGGCATTGGGCGTCATCGTTATGGAGCTTATCCGTTAGCCAAGGCCGTAATCACCATCGCTTATATTGGCCTAACGCCGACACGTTATCGTAAACGCCCCATTGGTGGGGCGTTTTGCTTTCTATTTTTTGTTCTTTGTCTTTTGTCCTTGAGCCGTATAGTGACGTTTGACTACAAATCTTAAGTCCGTTTATCTCGACGCTTGGCGTTGGAACCGGCTTCTTTATGGGTCTTCGGTTTGTGCCTGTTAGGCTGGCGGATATCGGGCTGCTTTGGATGCTTAGTGGCAAAGCGCTGAGTGCCGTGACGCCCTGAGCGACGCTGGCGACCTGTTGTCGCTACGCTATCTTCTGTGGGGACTAAACATTTCGGGCCGTTACCAATTAAATGTTTTTTACCCATCGAGACCAACGCCTCACGGATCAGTGGCCAGTTCGCCGGGTCGTGATAACGCAATAAGGCTTTATGTAAGCGACGTTGGCGCTCTCCTTTGGCGACGGTCAGTGCTTCGCGTTTTTTATAACGTACCTTTTTGAGTGGATTGGTCTCTGAGTGATACATCGCTGTGGCGTTACACATTGGCGATGGGTAAAAGTTTTGCACTTGGTCGCACTCAAAGTCATTCTCTTTCAACCAGCACGCCAGATGCACCATATCCTCGTCGGTACAGCCAGGATGAGCGGCAATAAAGTAGGGAATTAAATACTGCTTTTTCCCCGCTTCTTTACTGTATTTCTCAAACAAGGCTTTAAATCGATCGTACGCCCCCATGCCAGGCTTCATCATCAGATCGAGGGTGTTTTTCTCGGTGTGCTCGGGTGCGATTTTGAGGTATCCACCGACATGATGCGTGACCAGCTCTTTGACATATTCTGGAGATTCGATCGCGAGGTCGTAACGTACGCCTGAAGCGATCAGCACCTTCTTAATCCCTTCGACTTGACGGGCTTTACGATAGAGATCGATGGTATGACGGTGATCAGTATTAAGCTTGTCACAAATTTTTGGGAAAACGCAGGACGGGCGACGACAGTTTCGTTCAGCTTTCGGATCGGCACAGCCTAAGCGATACATGTTGGCTGTCGGTCCACCTAAATCTGAAATGGTACCTGTAAAGCCGGGCACTTTATCGCGGATATCATTAAGCTCTTCAATGATCGACGCTTGCGAGCGATTTTGAATAATCCGGCCTTCATGCTCGGTAATTGAACAGAACGAACAGCCACCAAAACAGCCGCGCATGATATTCACCGACGTTTTAATCATATCGTAAGCCGGGATCTTAGCTTGGCCGTATTGCGGATGTGGCACGCGGGCGTAAGGTAAGCCAAAAACGTAATCCATTTCTTCTGTGGTCAGCGGCACCGGAGGGGGATTAATCCAAAGCAGTTGGTCACCATGCTGTTGCGCGAGCGCACGTGCAGAGTAGGGATTCGCCTCTAAATGCATCACTCGACTGGCATGCGCATATAAAATCCGGTCGTTTTTGAGTTTTTCAAACGAGGGTAAGCGAACAAAGGTGTTTTTGGCATCGTGGCGAGAAGGGCGAATACTAATCGGTTTCGCCGCGTCAGGTTCCGTTTTTTTGCTGGTCTCGCACTGGGTCTCAGTGGCATAAGGGTTAGGCATCGTCATTGCTTTACCCGGCTTATCGATGCGGGTTGAGTCTACTTCTACCATTCCCTCAGGCGGTGACTTCATCATTACGGCTGTGCCCGCGATACGCGTCATATTGACCAATGAATCTCCGCGTGACAAGCGGTGTGCAACGTCAATCAATGCACGTTCCGCGTTACCAAATAATAAGATATCGGCTTTTGCATCACACAACACAGAGCGACGAACTTTGTCTGACCAATAATCGTAGTGGGCCAGGCGGCGTAAACTTGCTTCAATGCCTCCGAGCACGATGGGTGTCTGTTTGTAAGCTTCTCGACAACGTTGAGAATACACCAAGACAGCACGATCAGGTCTTTTACCCCCCTCATTATTCGGGGTGTAAGCATCATCATGGCGCAGTTTACGATCCGCTGTGTAGCGATTGATCATCGAGTCCATGTTACCCGCGGTGACACCAAAAAAAAGGTTAGGCTCACCGAGTGCCATAAAGTCTTGTTTAGTTTGCCAATTGGGTTGCGAAATGATCCCGACTCGAAAGCCTTGTGCTTCTAAGGTGCGTCCAATCACGGCCATACCAAAACTGGGGTGATCGACATAGGCATCGCCCGTGACAATGATGATGTCACAGCTGTCCCAACCAAGAATATCCATCTCTTCTCGGCTGGTTGGCAAAAAAGGCGCAGGCCCGAAGCAAGCGGCCCAGTAGGGGGTATAGTCGTATATAGCAGTCGGTGTCACGTCTTTGTCTCTTGGTCTGCCGCGCGTGTGAGCAAATGATTTGCAGTCATGCGCCAAAGCGGGCGATTAATTGGCCGGCGATTTTAGCGATATTCCTGCATAGAGTATAGGGGCAATATGTGATGTTCGGCATTGTGACGCACTAATAGCTGACAATGAAACTAACTTAACGTGAATCTATTTTATTACGCACATTGCCGTTGCTAGTATAGGGTCATCTGACTAAACGGTGAGGTTGTCATGATTGAGCTTGGCTCATCACGTTATCGGCTGACGGCATTTGCACTTGCGTTCGGCTCTTTTCTGATTTTTTGTAACCTTTACTTGTTCCAACCGATGTTGCCTGTGTTTGCGGCCAGTGATGGGATCAGTGAAACGCGTGCGAACTGGTTGCTTGCGGCGGCAACGCTAGGATTATCTTTTTCCTTGGTGCCTTGGGCGGTGCTCTCTGAACGTATTGGGCGTCGGCCTGTGATGCTGACCAGCTTATGGATGCTGCCGCTTGTTGGGCTTGCGATGGCGAGTACCTCATCATTTTGGATGATTGTTGTGCTGCGTGCGTTGATGGGCTTGTCTCTTGGTGGATTTGCGGCGGTGGCGGTCGCTTATATGGCCGAAGAGTTCTCTCCCAAGGCGCTAGCGATCGCCGTGGGCAGTTACATCAGTGCTAATTCACTGGGTGGCATTTCTGGTCGCGTTGCTGGTGGCATAATGATCGATTGGTGGGGCTGGCATGGTGCGGTCCTCGCCATGGCGGCCTTCACACTGGCGGGAGTGGTGATCGTGACAAAATTGCTGCCTCGTCAACGCTATTTCTCTCCAGGTAGAACATCGTTGCTCACCCATTCACGTGGGGTCTTGTCGCATTTACGTACGCCAAGTTTGTGGATAGCCATGCTTATTGGTGGGGTGAACTTTGCATTGTTTGTTAACTTATTTTCGGTCACCGCCTTTCGATTTGTAGCACCCCCTTATCAGTTACCAGTAAGCTTAGTGTCATCGGTATTTGTTTGTTATCTCGCCGGTACGGTGACATCACGGCTCAGTGGCCGGTGGGTGCTCAAGTATGGTGCAATCAGAGGCATGGCCTTTGGCACCTTGGTGGCGATGCTAGGCGTATTAGTGACATTAAGTCATGATATACCTTGGATAGTTATTGGGTTGTTGGTGGTTAGCGGTGGGGCTTTTTTCACTCACTCTTTAGCTTATGGGTGGGTGAGCCGCCAAGCTGCACAAGGCAAAGCAACCGCAACGGCTTTGTATTTGGTACATTATTATGTCGGTGGCAGTCTTGGCGGCTTTTATCTCATCGCGGCTTGGCAGCATTATGCATGGTTCGGTGTGGTCATCGCTGCATTAGTGTTGGGACTGGTTTTATTAGGTTTGGTGTTTGGGTTATCCCGGGTGGTGAGTCGAAGCCGCGCTCGCAAAATACACCAGCAAACGGCGGCCCCATGAGCACGGCCTCGTATCATACTAAGCCATGAGCTTGCCGTACGATGGGCTTATGGCATGAACGCCGTCGACTCACCGTGCGGCTGATTTAAAGTGATGCTTCGGTCGGCATATCAATGTTGTCGCGGCTCACTGAATTTCGTGCATCAACACTGGTTTGATGATCCGGCTGGTAGGCACGGACACAATTTCGTCCTGCGGCTTTGGCTTGGTAAAGCGCACAGTCCGCTCGTTCAATCAATGATGAGAGTGTGTCACCGGGTTGAAAGGTGGAGATACCAATCGACGCGGTCACCTTGAGCGGCGTTCGGCTTTCATCAATTGGGACATCCATACTTTCGACTTCTTCGAGTAATCGGTTAGCGATTTGTGCTGTGACCTCAGCACTGCATTTAGGTAAAAATACGATAAACTCTTCGCCACCAAAACGACCAAAGATGTCAGATTTTCTTAGTCGCTCTTGCACTGTACGTGTAAACGACTGTAAAACAACGTCGCCAGCGTAATGGCCCCATTTGTCATTAGTGCGTTTAAATTTATCCAAATCAAGCAACAACACAGAAAAGGGGGAATGTCGTTCCTCGCTCACGGCGAGTGCACGCATTGCCAGTTGAAGCAGCATTCGGCGATTATAGATCCCCGTGAGCGGATCGAGTGTCGCCTGGCGATAAAGGCGCAAAATCATATGTAACTGCGAAAGCTGTGACCAGACCACCATGAAGGCAATCACTGTCTGTAACCAGTATGAGGCCATATGGTCGGGACTGGTCATGGTGCCACCAAACGAATCCACCCAGAGATGGCAAACTAAAGTAATTGTCATTAATGATAAACTTTCGCGCATGGTGAGCGGAAAGATAGTGAGCATGACTATCTGAATGATCGGCAATAGCGTGTAGCTATAGGAAAACGCGGTGTTCTCCGTAGGGAAATGAAGGGTATGGCTGGCAGAGAAATAAAAGGCGTTGGTGGCAATCACCATCGCGACGAGACCGAGTTTAGCCGATTTTAGATTGTTAGCTCGACTCACTGCATAACCAATCGTTATCAGCACCCCACCTAATAGCAAGCGTTGCAATGAGAGTTGGGCGGCGGCGGTAGTGTCCGATAGGAATAAAAAATCAGCGACAGACCAAGCAATCGTGAGCCCTGCCCAAACGTAACACAGTACACATAAGCGACTGCGCAGATAAGTACTACGTGTGTTATTAAAACTGTTGGCGTGTTTTTTTGCACTCCAAAGTTCAAAAAATGATATTTGGAGCTTATAAATAATGTGCCCTAAGGTCTCACTCATCATTGCACCCATTGTCCTTTCCATTTGTGCAAAGGTCCCCGCTGCTCGCGCCACTTTGTTATTATCGCGTCGTGCGGTCATGTTGTTTTTATCTGTCATAAAGGTTGGTATAAGTGTACAAACATGCCAGTTTATTGGCGGTTTTGAGTCTGTTTCGTGTATTCAATGTGATCGATGGCGCTTTTTAATGTAATCAGTTCAATAGTGGACTCTTTTTTTAATGCTTTATGTAAGGTGATTTTTGTTATGTACGTGTTACTTGTTCCCGCGATCGTGTCTGCTGTTTTGGGGGCACAACTCGTGTTGTCGTTAGCCCTTTTGAAGGGCGATATTTGCCCCGGCCAGCGAGGGCGTTTCCATCATGCTTTTTGGGTGCCGACTTTTGCTTGGTTGATCTTGGTTCCATCTAGTTTTTTCGCCATCTTACCCTTCTTAACGTTAGGGATATTTGCGTTTCGATCAAAAACGGGCAAAACACGTCGATCAGGTCCCATTCCTTTGTTGTATATCGCAAATTTATTGGGCGTTGTTACATGGATTACAATACTGATGGCTGAGGGTGGGCTACTTGTTGTCGCCGGGGTATTACAGCTGGTGTTACTTGGTGCAAGCTTGGGGCATGGTCTATTAGTGCGTGCGCGTTCACGTTTACAGGCTTTTGACACGTTATTGCCACTGGCAAGTGTGATGGCGTTTATGGGGCTGATAGTGTTCGTCGCAAGCGTGGCGGCGTTAAGTCATTCAGATATCGCACCTACCCAGATTAATGCGTTTGTTGCCGGAGCTGGGTTTGGTTTGTTGGCTCTCGCTGCGCAAATTTGGCACTTAATGAAGCGAATTAAGCCCACATTGTGGCGTATAAATGCAGGTGTCTTGTTTATGTTTGCAGCCGTTACTTGTCTCAACTCAGTTGTCATGGGGTAAATGTAGTTTGCATGCCAAGATAGTGTTAAAAAATTGATCGTTTATAGTCTTGCCCACTACGCTTACAAGATAAGTGGGTTATAACGCCCCCTCGTTTATCGCGTAGGTAACATGTTTATCGCGCAGCTAACATATTTATCGCGCAGCTAGCATATTTATTGCGTAGGTAATATAGGGTAAGGATAGTAATAATGCCTCGGCGTGCATGGAGTATCATCATCATAACGGCGCTTATTGGTGTAGGGTTTGCGGCATTCACGGCGCATCTACTCTATCAAAAAGAGCAAGAAGCCATTCGTAAAGAGCTGCACAAGGATGTTAATAATGCGGCAATGGCGCTCGCGCGCGAGGTCAACCTGGGTCTTGAACTGCTTTATGCGGTTAAGAATCACTTCGATGCTGGGCATCGCTTAAACGCCCGCAATTTTCAGCCTCTAACCTCTGGGGTATTAAAGCGTCATCCTAGTTTCAAATCGATCGAGTGGGCCGATATTGTCATGCATCATCAACGCCGGCATTACACACAAGGTATGACAGCGGCTCAGCCTGATCGAACAAGCTTCAATATTGTTGAACTCAACGATCAGAGCCAGTTAGTAACCGCCTCTCGCCGTGATATGTATTTTCCCCTTAGATTTACCTCAGGTAACAATCAATCAGACGCTGTGATGGGTTATGATTTGGGCTCAACACCCATCACACGCCAGGCACTTAAAACTAGCTTTAATACTGGTGTACCAGTGGCTACGCCTGCTACGACCATGGAACGGGCGTATGGTGATGTACGTGGCTTTTTGCTCATTATGCCGATTCTCGTCGATCCCGAACAACTAGCAGGGGATGATACCCAGGATTTGCGTGGATTTTTAGTGGCAGTGATCGATGTAGAAACCCTGGTCAATCTTGCGATAAAAACCGTGATCAATGACGGTATCAATTACACCCTAATTGATACCACCGATCCTAATCATCGCCAAGTGTTGCATACCCATCGCGTTGAACTGGCGCAAATGAAGGATTCGCTGGCACAACAGCCCGCTGAACCCATTTTATTTGCCGGACGAGAGTGGGAGTTGGTGGGCTATCCCACAGTCAGTTACATGCAACAAAGACAAAGCTGGGTGCCAATGTGGACGTTTTTGATCGGTAGTGGCATCTTTTTTGTGATTTGTTATCTGCTCTATCGCCTGCAGGCACGGGCGTACAGTGTTCAAGTCCAAGTCGAGCAAAAAACACATGCGCTCAAAGATGCGAATAGCCGATTAGAATCAATGACCAAATGTGATGGGTTGACGGGGTTATATAACCGAACCCAATTTGAGCAAGCATTAGAGCGCGAAATCCAGCGCGCGGTCCGTGATGAAGCACCTCTGAGCTTAATGCTGGTCGAAATCCAGCACCTATCTAATTACAACAGCCAATACGGTCGGGTTGCGGGTGATCAGTTGATCCGTCAAGTGGCAAAAGCCATTGATGAGATGCTTAAACGACCAGGCGATCTCGTCTGTCGTTACACGGGAAGTCAATTTATTGCAATATTGCCTCGCACGGAGGGTGCCTCGCGATTAGGTGAAGAATGCGTCACCGCGGTTAAACGGCTTCAGATACCTTTTGAGGACGAACCGGAAAGTCGGGTTGCCGTGTTTGTAGGCGGCGTCACCGTGACTAAGCAAAAAGAAATGACGGCTTCAAGACTATGCGCTTATGGCGAAATAGGCTTGACGCGAGCGAAGGCTGATATCGATAAAGGTTGGCATTGGATGGTGGTTTCTTGAAAAAGCGAGCGGTACCAAGTACCGCCCTCTAGGATAACTCATCGGCTTTTTACGTTCACGAGCCGGTCTTTAGGATCAGGAATCGATCTTTGAGATATAGAGTTAATATTTCTCACCCTTGTTGAAGCGTGAATTTACCGCTGGGCTCTTAAGTAACGGATCATCTGTCGCCTTGGATGAGTTGACTGGGGTAAAGACTAAGGTGTGCGTATCATTACTGAGTAACAATGTGTTATTGCGCACGCTAGCGTCGCTCCATTGACCCAACACTTGGCTCATGGTTTGTTCTAACGCCATTGAGTTTTCCGCGCAAGCCATTCTCGTACTGGCCATACGATCAATCTTGAAGCGATTATTGTCGAGTTCCGCCTTACCAAAGTAACGGTTACAGCCGGTATAGCCGTTGACTTCCATATCCTTATTGACATTTAACGTTGGGGATCCTTCCGCACTGATAGCCTGTTGATCAATCATGGTTAGTTGCCATTGCTGAGCAATGCTAGCGGTTGTGACCTCGTTTTTAGCATTGTTCGCATCATTGCTACTGCTACAGGCGGTGACGCCAGCAGCGAGCATGACCGCCATCAATACGTGTCTCTTCATAATGACTCCTTAGTCACTAAAGGTGGGTGTCAATCCAAGCGTAGTTAACTTGATAACAAATATGCCAATAAAAAATTGGCTTTATGTCAAGATAATGTCTTTTTTGGTGGGGGATAAAAAAAGTCCCCGGTAGAGGGGACAAGATATACCATCGCGTGTTTATTATTATTGAAATAACCTCACTAGGGAGGTGTCTTTTGTCAGCATAATTGCTAAGCAGGAGAGTGCTGCGGTCGATTTGGATATCAACTTTCGACTGTGATTCGGATGCGTCAACCATACGATACAGTCTGCAAACGGTATCAAACAAAAATGACAGTTTGATTTCATTGATATGATGGTATTTGAGATAGAGAAAAGGGTGTGATCTTAAGCAAGTTTGCATCTGGCGTAAGGTAAATCGAATGGATGTTCACGATTCTTGACAAAAATGAACTGCCGAGATTAGGCAATCCGACGCCAGCGGATAAATCCACAGTCTCCGCGAGGTGTATTTTTGGCATATTAACGTTATGCTTCTATTTAATGACAACACTGATCTGATAGTGACTACAGTGTGTAGGTGAAAGAACGGCTTAAGGCATATCTAAAAAGGAATCCATCATGGCATTAAGCGATGCTGCAAAAAAAGTTCAGGAAGCTCTGCTCGCGCGTGGGATCGAAACCCCAATGACAACAGCATCAAAGATGTCTTCTGAAGAACGAAAAGAAAAAATCGAGTTTCACATGCGTGAAATTCTGCAGTCGATCGACTTGGATCTTACCGATGATAGTTTGGCAGAAACACCAGCGCGTATTGCCAAAATGTATGTCGATGAGATTTTTTCCGGACTCGATTACTCACAGTTTCCCAAAGTATCCATGATTGATAATAAAATGGGATGTGATGAGATGGTTCGGGTAAGAGATATTTCTGTGACTAGCACCTGTGAGCATCACCTTGTAACCATTGACGGTCGTGCGACTGTGGCGTATCTGCCCGACAATAAAGTGGTTGGCTTGTCTAAGATTAATCGCATTGTACGATTTTTTGCCCAGCGTCCGCAGGTCCAGGAGCGCTTGACTCGTCAAATTTTAGTCGCGTTACAAACGCTGCTAGAGACCGACAATGTCGCGGTACGTATCGAAGCGACACACTATTGCGTCAAATCACGCGGGGTGATGGACGCGAACAGTGAAACGACTACAACGGCGTTAGGGGGCCAGTTTAAGAAAAATGCAGCGACACGCGCTGAGTTCTTGCACGGTATCCAATAATAAAAGCGCCAGATGGCGCTTTTATTCGCACTGCTTAGCTAGTTTTTGAAGCGCTCAGCGATTATTCGAACTGCCTAGCGATGTCATGGAACTGGCGTACTTTATCGCGAAGTTGGCTGCTTGCCTCTGAGACATCGTTTACTTCATTGAGGTTCTGCTGAGAAACGGACTCAATGCTATGTATGTCGCGACTAATGTCAGTAAATGTCTCTAGTTGCGCTTGCGCGGAATGATGCGTCTCATTCGTTCTTCCCACCACATCTTCGATGGCCGTCGCAACAGCATGTAAGCTTGAAATACTGTTAGACGTGGTATCAACACACTGCTGTGTTTGTTCATGGCTTTCATGGATCTGAGTTTGCCAATGTGCAATCGTGTTGTGCATCTCTTGTATTGACGCTTGAATTTGTTCGGTTGCACTTTGAGTGCGGCTGGAAAGTGCACGCACTTCATCGGCGACAACGGCGAACCCGCGACCCTGCTCACCGGCTCGTGCTGCTTCAATGGCCGCGTTTAACGCGAGCAAATTGGTTTGCTCAGCAATGCCACTGATTTCACTCATCGATTCGGTCACGCGTTCAGCGGTAGCCGATAGCTGTTGGGTTGCCGTGAGCGAGTGTTCAGATTGCTGGGAAAGCGCTTTTAATTGTTCCCCGGTCTGCTGTAACCAGTATTCGGTTTCTTGGCTCTGCTGCTGCACAGACTGAAGCAGTTCAACGCTTTGTTGCGCATTGTCAGATACCTTATTCGCCGATTCCGAGGCATGGTCAATATTGCTAGCAATCGACGAAATCTGATCGCTTTGCTTGTTAATCGCATCGGAGACGCGTTTCGACAAGGCGCTTAATTCGTCCGAAAACTGGTTCAACGACAGGGAAGCATCGAGCATACGACCCAGAATGGTGCGAATTCGGGCATTAAGTAGCTTAACCTTATAATCAACGACCGAACTTAGCCCTGTGCCCGAATAAATATAGCGACTAATACTGTCGTAGTCCGTTTGAAAGCGGCGGCTAAGCGTAGGCAGGGTAAAAAGCTCATCGCGAAAAATCGTCCCCAGTATCAATGGCATCGCAATGGCGCCGGCAATATCCCATCCGGAAATCACGCGATCAAAGATAAGGGAAATGGGCGCGGCGGCTAAACCGATTGCCATTAAACCCCGTTTTACGCCTGTGGGCAGGTCTGCAATCGAAAAGTGTTTAAGCGATTTCCCTGCTTTTTCTGCCGCACAGAGCTTTTGGTAAACCTGTGCCGCGCGATGCTTCACGGCGGGATCAGGCTTAACACGTACGGACTGATAGCCCATGACTTGGCCCCGATCATAAATCGGCGTAACATACGCATCGACCCAATAATAATCACCGTTTTTACAGCGGTTTTTGACAATTCCCCGCCACGGTTGATTGGCCTTAAGGTTACGCCACATATCCGCGAACGCCGCTTTCGGCATATCGGCATGACGAATAATATTATGGGGTGCCCCGGTCAGCTCATTGTCTTCATAACCCGCAATACGAATGAATTCCGGATTACAATAAGTAATGACGCCGCGCTTATCCGTGGTCGAGACGAGGCGTTCATCGTCACCAAATACAACTTCATTATTGCTCATAGGGTTTATCTTTTTGGTCACAGTTCATAAAAAACCTGGTTGGTTTTAGTGTAGCGGCTCTGGGCTTGTTATTAATTGTTTTGTTAATAAATTGTTTAGATATAAATGCCGCCAACAAAAAAAGGGCCTAGCGGCCCTTTGTTTCATTTTTAAGACAGCGACGCTTAGTCTAAAACCTTTGCGATCGCAGTGCAAAGTGGCACCATATTAGTGTGCGTCATGCCCGCAACATTAAGCCGACCGGAACCGACAATGTAGACACCATGATCAGCCTTTAATGCATTCACTTGATCCTTATTCAGCCCTGAGAACGAGAACATACCGTTTTGTTGCTCAATAAAGCTAAAATCACGTGAGACGCCTTGCGCTTTGAGTGTTTTGACAAATTCCGTGCGCATGGCTTTAATGCGGTCTCGCATCGTCGCCAATTCCTGTAACCATTCCGCCTTGAGCGTTGGGTCATTAAGAATCGTCGTTACCACCGCTGCGCCATGGGCAGGTGGGTTAGAGTAAATCACTCGGGCAATACTTTTAACTTGGCTAAAGGCGGTGACCGCTTCTTGCTCTTGACGCCCGACCAGTGTAAAGGCACCAACGCGTTCGTTATATAAGCCAAAGTTTTTCGAGAATGAGCTTGCGATCAGCAGCTCTGGGCAGACGTTAGCGAAAATACGCAGACCGACTGCGTCTTCTTCTACGCCTTTGGCAAAGCCTTGATATGCAAAGTCAAACATAGGCAGTAAGCCTTTACGTTGGCAGAGATCTGCTAAGGTTTGCCATTCTTGCTCGGTCGGATCGATACCGGTTGGGTTATGACAGCAGCCGTGGAGTAGCACGACATCGCCCGCTGCCGCTTTCTCGAGATCAGCGACCATCGCTGACAAATCTTTGTCATTTTTGGCCGGATCATAATAGCTGTATTCTGCGAGCGTTAAACCTGCCGCGGTAAACACGCCTTTATGGTTAGCCCAAGTTGGGTTACTGATCCAAATGGTGACATCGCCCAGGTGGCGTTTAATAAATTCACCTGCTAAGCGAAGGGCGCCGGTGCCGCCGGGAGAATGTGCGGTTTGTGCGCGTTTGTCTTTAATGACATCCGCATGCTCACCAAAAAGTAATTGCTGAACGGCAAGGCCATATTCGGCGGTGCCTGGAATGCTCAAATAAGATTTGGTGGTTTCTTTATCGAGTAGTAGTGCCTCGGCTTTTTTTACTGAGGTTAAAACGGGCGTTTCGCCGTGCTCGTTTTTATAGACCCCGACCCCGAGGTTAATCTTATCTTCACGTGGATCCGCTTTAAATTCTTCAGTTAGCCCTAGGATAGGATCAGCAGGTGCCGCAGAGATTTTCTCAAACATTGGTGTCGTCCATGGTTATGATGAATGAAAGCTAAATGCAAATAAAAGGCTGCAACCTGCAGCCTTTGGATAAGTGTATCTATTTAGAAACTGGCATTGCGTGGTGAGCGAGGGAATGGGATCACGTCACGAATGTTGCTCATTCCCGTCACGTATGAAACCAGACGTTCGAAGCCCAGACCGAAACCAGAGTGAGGGACAGTGCCATAACGGCGAAGATCGCGGTACCACCAGAAATCTTCTTTTTCTAGACCCATTTCTTCAAGGCGTTGGTCGAGCACATCTAGGCGCTCTTCACGCTGAGAGCCGCCGATGATTTCGCCGATACCCGGTGCGAGTACGTCCATCGCAGCAACGGTCTTACCGTCATCGTTCATACGCATATAGAACGCTTTAATGTCTTTCGGGTAGTTTTTTACCACAACCGGTGCATTAAAGTGCTCTTCTGCTAGGTAACGCTCATGCTCAGAGGCTAAATCAATGCCCCACTCAACGGGGAATTCAAAAGTTTGGCCGCTGTTTTGCAAAATAGTGACCGCATCGGTGTAATCCACTTGCGCAAAGTCGGCGTTGACGAATTTCTCCAAACGAGTCAGAACATCTTTATTGATCCGCTGTTCAAAGAATTGCATGTCATCTTTGCGCTCATCCAACACGGCCTTGAAAACATATTTTAACATGGCTTCTGCAAGCTCAGCAGAGTCATCAAGATCGGCAAACGCCACTTCTGGCTCAACCATCCAGAACTCAGCCAAGTGACGGCTAGTATTGGAGTTTTCTGCACGGAAGGTGGGACCAAACGTATACACTTTACTGAGTGCACAGGCGTAAGTTTCGGCATTTAACTGACCCGATACGGTCAAGAACGCTTCTTTGCCAAAAAAGTCTTGATCGTAATCGACTTCGCCTTGTTCGGTTTTTGGCACATTGGCCATGTCTAGGGTAGACACCCGGAACATTTCCCCCGCACCTTCACAATCCGACGCTGTGATCAGCGGTGCAGACATCCAGTAATAGCCTTGCTCATGGAAAAAGCGATGAATGGCTTGTGAGAGCGTATGACGTACACGTGCAACGGCACCAATTACGTTCGAACGTGGGCGGAGATGCGCCACTTCACGCAAGTACTCAATCGAATGGCGCGTTTTCGCCATTGGATACGTGTCTGGATCGTCAACCCAGCCAACGACCTTCACTGCCGTTGCCTGAAGCTCATAGGCTTGACCTTTTCCGGGCGATTCAACAACCTTACCCGTGACCTCAACGGAGCAGCCTGCGGTCAGGCGCAGAACGTCTTGCTGATAATTACCCAGCTCATTAGGGACCACGGCCTGAATAGGGTCAAAACAAGAACCATCATAAATGGCAAGAAAAGAAATACCGGCTTTGGAATCTCGGCGTGACCGGACCCATCCACGCACAGTCACTTCAGTGTCGACTGCCGCCTTGCCGCGCAGGACGTCTACTACAGGCGCGTATGTCATAATTCGCTTCTATCTCCGTTTAGGTAATGCGGCCAACGGGGTGTGACCGCATCAGTGATTTTGCAAGTTAGACTAGCAAGTTTACCTGTATCCTGTATAGCTTCAAGGTTTGAGCGTGTCTGAGAGCTGAAATTGGCCAATTAACCCTTCAAGTTGTTCAACCAGCTGCTCGAGATTTGCACTAATCGCTTTCACCTCATTCGCATTGGTTGCGGTATCGTTGGCGTGACTTTGAATACGACCCACTTGAGCGAGCAAGGCATCGGTCATTTGCGCCTGGTGATCACTTTGTTTGCTGATGTCATTGGCGTTGTCGTTGACCGTTCTAACTTGGTCGGCGATATTACCCAAAGCGGTAGAAAGTTCCATCACGGTTTCTGCACGTTGATTAGCACTTTCACTGGTCGCTTCAACTGCTTGCGCAGAGGCTTCACTGCCTGCACACAAGTTTTCAATGATGGTTTGGATTTCACCAGTGGCATCATGGCTACGACTGGCAAGGTTGCGTACTTCGTCGGCAACCACCGCAAACCCTCGGCCTTGCTCTCCGGCTCGAGCGGCTTCAATGGCGGCATTCAGCGCCAATAAGTTAGTTTGCTCGGCAATTTCCCGGATCACGCTGAGGATCGTCGTTACTTGCTGGCTTTGTTGGTTAACATCCAATATTTGTGTGCGTACTTGGCCAATATCAGCCACCAACTTACGAATATCATTGGCCGCGACATTCGCCAGATCACTGCCCTGATTGGCACTGCCTGCGGCAGATTCACTCAATTGCGCCGCTTCTTGAGTACGATTTTGAATGTCGTGTTGATGCTGTTGCACATCATCGATGGCTGAAGACATGTCATTGGTTTCGTGACGTTGGCTATCAGCTAATTGATCGGTATGGCTTGAGACACGGATCAGGTTCATGGCCTCAGCAGACAGGGTTTCTGAGGTGCGCTGAACTTGTTGCAAGCTGGCAGAAAAGTTATCAAGCAACTGGTCGCAACTATTGCACAGTTCACCAATCTCGTCGTCACGGGTATTGTTGAGGCGCTCGGAAAGATTTTTGTCATGGCTGGTGCGTTTCATAAAGGCAGAGACACGCTTAAGCGGGGAGACCACCCAGCGGCGAATCACAGTGAGTGAGATTAAAAATCCAATCACAGCGATGCTGCCCATTATCCCAGCGGTAATTAACATTTCTCTATCGATGGTGCTATACAAAGGCTCAAGATCATACTCGAGCCGGATAACACCGAGTACGGTGCCTTCCTCTGCTACGTGGCATTGCAGACAATTGGTGCCGCGATAATCGCTGCTCGCTTTCATCGGCAGGGCGACCACCAATCCTTTTCCCGCATCAGCATCAAAGGTTTCGACAATGGTTTCACCTTTGAGGGCACGTTGGTCAATGGCATCCTGGGCAGATTGCTCAGGGTTTCCTGGGCCAAAAAAGCGGGTAATTGCCTCTCCACGGATCACGCGAGCGTCGTCGATGCCTTTGTGTGACAGCATTTTCTCTCGCAACGTATTACGCTGGCTGATGGTGCCGGTGAGCATCAGCATATTAAGGCTATCAAAGTAGTTGGACGCTTTATCTAAGGTTTGCTCGCTGACAATCGATGTCATCAAGGCTTTTTGTTGATGCGACTGATAGCCCAGCGAGGTGGCGAGCACAAGAGCGAAAACAAGAAAAAGAGCAAGAAGAATTTTGCTCGCAAGGGTCATACGCATGAGTCAACCATTTGTTATTAATTTATAGAGTTATCAGTTCTAGCCTGTAGCGACTATGTTAAACCGAGAGCGCACTTGTGGCGGTACCCTCATATAAAATGTGTGATTTCATCGACGTAAATCGTCCCAATAATGAGACGGAAACCCGTATTGCGAGGCATTCTGGCCGCACAGACTAACGGGTGTGGTCGGATGAATGCGTTTGAGTCGGCCAGCGAATTTAAGTAGCATGCGGCCTCTTGTTGTTGTTGGAATGAAGTAAAATGACCACTGAGTTGTTTAAAGAATTTACCTTTGAGGCGGCACACCATTTACCGAATGTGCCAGAAGGCCATAAATGTGGGCGTTTACATGGGCATTCATTTACGGTGCGTTTGTATGTAGAAGGCGACGTTGATCCGTATACGGGGTGGGTGATCGACTTTGCCGAAATAAAAGCGGCTTTCAAACCGATTTATCAGCGCCTGGATCACTACTATCTCAATGACATTGAAGGGCTAGAAAATCCAACCAGTGAAGTGCTAGCACACTGGATTTGGCAACAGGTAAAACCGAATCTGCCTCTGTTAAGCCAGGTCATGGTGAAAGAAACTTGTACCGCAGGTTGCACTTATCGAGGTGAGTAACGAAACTCGACGTGAGTAACAATACTCGAGGTAAATAAGAAGCAGTCGAGAGAAATAAAAAACGCCGAGTAGCAGTGCCTAACTTTATGAGGTTACTTTAGTACTCGGCGTTTTTTGTCGCTTTTCGACGTGTGCTTTGCTCCATGACGGCGCGATTTATCTTGCCACCGTCCTCGTCATCGTCACTTAGGCGATATTCAAATACTTGTGTGTTTGCACGGATAAACGCCAGCCGCGCGCAATGCAGGTGTCGATGCAAAGTTTGGTTGCACGTGGCTTTTGGCTTACCGGCTGCAGCGCAATGGTTGCACCAGGAGAGGCTGGGCAGGTCTCAAGTAGAGTCTCTAATTGTGTAATGTCCTTTTCTGTCCCCACCGGATGTTTTATCTCATTGGCTCGCGCCATCGCACTGGCGAGAACGGGCAATTTACCGCGCATATTGATTTTGGGCGACACCGTTACCCAGGTGGCTTGGCTCGCATAGACCGTATAGGTGCCACTGGTTTCAATTTGGCATTGGCATCCAGCCTCTTCCAAGGCTTCCGTTAAAGGTACCAAATCATAAAGACAGGGTTCGCCCCCGGTAATCACGATATGCTTAGCGTGATAGCGTTGCGTGATTTCAGTGACGATATCTTCGGCTCCTAGCCAGCACCAAGTCGGTGAATCCTCTGACTTATCAATGATAAAGATCTTATCTTGCTGATCCTTATCATCCGTTTCCCAGGTTTGCTTAGTATCGCACCAGGCACATCCTACTGGACATCCTTGCAAGCGGACAAAAACCGACGGAACCCCTGTGAAGGTGCCTTCGCCCTGGATCGTTTCAAATATCTCGTTGACTCGGTACATGGTGATTTATAGCGATAGAATATGAGCTCCGCATTATGCCAACGAATAAGTTTGAGATCTTGTTTTTTAGCCCGTGATTAGAGGATGAACAGCGTTACTGTTTAGACAGGTTTTGTGAGTTTGTACGCGATTTCAAAGATACAAAGTGACAAATGTCACGTGCTAGCGGCCAATTGCTTCACAATTAGTTCGCGAAGTAAAAAAATTCACCTAAATAGGCGGTGTCAGGGTTTATCGCCACAGCCACGTAGTAATAGGAAAGGGCATGATTATTGGGCAGCCGGGACATATCGATCATATCAAGCGCAAAAATGCGGGCACGATTTATAACTTAATCGATCGTTTTGAGCCTATTTCGCGGATCGAACTCTCGAAACGCAGCCAACTGGCGCCTGCCAGTATCACCAAAATTGTGCGCGAACTGATGGACGCTCACCTTGTAAAAGAAGCACCGATCCAAGAAACGAGCATGCGCGGGCGTCCAGCTGTAGGGCTGATGCTGGATAACGAAGGCTGGCAATTTTTGTCCATGCGTCTAGGAAGAGGTTATCTCACTCTGGCGCTGCATTCGCTAAGCAGTGAAATCTTGATTCAAGAACGGCATGAATTAACGGTGGTGGCGCAAAGTGCATTACTCACCACCGTGGTCGATCATGTCAATGCGTTTTTCTCTCGTCACCAACAAACGGTGGATCGTGTCACTAGTATTGCGATTTCGCTACCGGGCTTGGTAAATCGTGCCCAAGGCACCGTGATTCAAATGCCGCACTTCGAGGTCGACCATATGCCTCTAGGGCCAGTATTGCATCGAGAGACCGGTTTGCCGGTGTTTGTGGGGAACGACACCCGTTCTTGGGCACTAGCGGAAAAGTTGCTTGGTAACGCGAAAGAAGCAGACAGCGCCGTGCTGGTAGCGGTTCACAGCGGCGTTGGGGCCGGTATTGTGCTCGAGGGCAAAGTGCTTCAAGGGCGGATCGGTAACGTTGGYGAGTTAGGTCATCTTCAAATTAAGCCCTTTGGTAAGCGGTGTTTTTGCGGTAATTATGGCTGTTTGGAAACGGTCGCAAGCCTGTCCGCGATCTATGAGCAGGTGAAGACATTGCTCAATGAAGGGCATCCGAGTTGCTTGCACGACCAACCGCTCACGATAGAGGCTATATGCGATGCAGCGGTGTCAGGCGATGGTTTGGCCCACCAAGTGATCACCGAGCTGGGGCATCACTTGGGAACCGCTATAGCGATTGTGGTGAATTTATTTAACCCAGAAAAAATATTATTTGGTGGCGAATTCAATCGCGCTAAATCGGTCTTGTATCCTGCGATCATGGAATGTTTAAAAACGCAGACGATTCCGCTGTATAGCAAGTACCTAGTCTTGGAAGAAAGCTATTTCTATGCCCAAGCGACGATGCCTGGGGCGGCGATGGTAAAGCAGGCGATGTATGATGGCAATTTGCTGATGAAAGTGCTGGAGGGCTAATCGTTGCCTTGGTTGACAATTAAAAAGCGGTTAAAGAAAAAGCAGGTGTTGATGCACCTGCTTTTTTTTGATCTTGGCTAATGGCGTTGGTTAGCTGTTTTTACGCTCTTCACCCAAGCATGCCGCCGCGGTAAATACTACGTCGGTTGAGCTATTCAGGCCCGTTTCGGCAGAGTCTTGTAAAACACCGATAGTAAAGCCAATCCCAACCACTTGCATGGCAATCTCTTGTGGAATACCAAACAAATTACACGCGAGTGGGATCAACAATAGGGAGCCGCCAGCAACCCCCGACGCGCCGCACGCGGATACCGCGGCCACCACACTCAACAGCACAGCCGTGGCGATATCCACTTGGATACCGAGTGTATGAACAGCAGCCAGGGTTAATACGGTAATGGTGATCGCCGCGCCTCCCATATTGATGGTGGCACCGAGTGGGATAGAGACAGAATAAGTATCTTCATCCAAATCAAGGCGGCGGCATAGCTGCATATTCACTGGAATGTTGGCTGCAGAGCTACGGGTGAAGAAAGCGGTGAGACCGCTCTCACGCAGGCAGCGAAAAACAAGGGGATAGGGATTTTGACGCGTTTTGATATACACAATCAGCGGATTTACCACCAAGGCGATGGTTGCCATACTGCCGAGTAGCACCCCCAAAAGGTGTAAATACCCCATCAAAGCATCAAAGCCACTTTTCGCTAACGTGCTTGCTACTAAGCCAAAAATACCCAAAGGCGCAAACCGGATCACAAAGCGGACGATCATCGATACCCCCTCGGATACATCCGAGAAGACACGTTTGGTTTCGTTCGACGCATGATGAAGAGCAATACCTAAGCCAATCGCCCAAGCCAAAATACCAATATAGTTACCACTCATCAACGCGTTAACAGGGTTGTCAACGATATTGAAAAGTAGCGTACTTAATACCTGGCTAATGCCCTCTGGCGGCGTAATGCTAGCATCCGTCGCAGCAAACTCGAGGGTAGTCGGGAATAAAAAACTCATGGTCACCGCGGTCAATGAAGCCGCAAGGGTGCCGATAAGATAAAGCCCAATAATGGGGCGCATATTGGCTCGTTGGCCTTGTTTCTGGTTAGCAATGGACGCTGCCACTAAAACGAAAACCAAAATGGGTGCGACGGCCTTCAATGCGCTGACAAAAAGTTGTCCGAGCAATCCGGCTGTGCCAGCAAGCTCGGGGGATAGATAGGCTAAAACACCACCGGCAAGAATACCGATGAGTATTTGAAGTACCAGCGAGTTACCTCGACTGACACTGGCGAGTTGTGTTTGACTCATGTGACTCTCACTTCACTGTGTTTATTATCAATGGCTGTTAATGAATCGTTAGAAGTGACGAATTAAACCAGTTAAATTCACCCTATGTAAAGGGAAAATTGTTACTTTGAACTAGTTAGGTAGGACTGAAGTGGCGAGTTATGATTAATGAGAGGTTTATTTAGTGTAATTATTCTGTTATCGCTGCAGAATAAATGGTGATAATTCTAGGTCTAGTCGAGTAAATCCGTGGATTTAGGCGGCCATCTAGCATAAAAAAAGGCGACCATAGCGGTCGCCGAAGGATAACAACTAGCACAGAAATTTTTAGTAAATCGCATGTCCCACGGTATTGAGCAACTTACTCACGCCTTTTGTGAAGTAGAGAGGGGCATCTGCAATGGTATAGCAAAGGCAACCTTCTTTTGTGTATGGCGTATGATGGTGACGGCTATCGAGTAAAATAAAGTCACCTGGCACATACCGACCACTTTCATCTTCAAACGTACCGTCCAACAAAAGAGTTAACTCATAGCCCTTATGAGTGTGCGCAGGCACTGAACCGCCTTCATCTATATGAAGAAAACTGGCTCGCGTTGCCCCTTCGTCGAGATTAAGTCGCGCACGTTGGACTTTCCCAAAGAATGCCCAATTTGAATCGCCGAATCGTTGCAGCGCCCGGGGTAAGGCATATGTTTTTTCACCGACAGTAATTTGTGTTGCGCGCGCTTCAGGTTGTTCCGCGCCAGATTGCGTCAGCGCATCGGCATCGTTGGCAGTCACTTGTTCAAAAATGGCGGATAGCATTTCATCTTCAGCATTGTGATCCCACTCATTTACCATCAACGCGTCGTCGCAGACTGATTCTTGATCAAACACCACTGATGCAAACTTTTCTTCTGCAATAGCCACGTAAGCTTGACACTCCTGGCAAAGTTCAACATGGGCAGACAACGCAATCGCCATCGAAGTCGGCAATTTGCCAGCAGCAAAAGCATCCAGTAAATCGGTCGATGGGTGATACTTAATCATTGTTTTACCTCCAGGTGATTGCGAAGCTTTTCCAGACCTAAACGCAATCGGGACTTGACGGTGCCCAATGGCACATTTAATTGTTCTGACAACTCTTGATGAGTCAATTGCTTGAGATAAACCCCTCTAACCACCTGCTGCTGGACCGCGGGTAACTCATCAATAAAACTGAGAAGCTCTTGGTCCATCATGGACTGAGCACCGGAATCAGTTTCGTTGTCCTGTTGCCCTGACTCGAGAATGGGCCAAATATCATCGCTAAAATTGTCTTCGCGATTCGATTGCACCTTGCGAAGCATATCGAAGCTTAAGTTACGCATGATCGTGAATACCCAAGTCGTCGCCGCGCCTTTATCAGAGTTATACAAATGGGCTTTGCGCCATACCACTAGCATAGTTTCTTGTACTAACTCCATTGCTTGACCGTCAGCTCTTAAATGTTTTGAACCGTAAGCGCGTATCTTCGGGCCAAAAAATCGGAACAAATGCTCGAACGCTATGCGGTCGCTATCTTCTGCAACTTTTGCTAATAATTCAGACAACTCTTCCTTCGTCACGTCAGTCATGTTGGCACGCGTGTCCCGTCTGGAAATGGTGGTCTCAGTATACATGGTTTGTGGCGCAGTCATAGTTGAGTCCTATCTGTCGTAGCCGTCCATCTCGCTTGTAGTACGAGGCTTAAAATAATTGGATCACTCGACTTCTTGCTCGAGAAGCTGACTGATAAATTGCATCGCCTCTTCTGCCGATTCTTGCGCGATAAACCATTGTTTTTGCGCGCTAGAAAGCGGCAAAATTTCTAACCAGCGTTGGCAACTCCAGGTTAAGTCTTCGAAATACGGCGCCTCATACTGCTCAGCATGATCCGGGTGGGCAGCGAAGACATTTTTAAGTCCCGCGGCGATACGCATTTTTTCTTCATTTTCTTCCTGGTCAATAAACTCGTCATGTGGCCAGTCATTCAGTGCCTGTATCTCGCCCACCCAGAGCTTGTCGGCCTCTTGCTCTGTCGATTGAATTTTTACCCGTTGACGACCTGCAATGGTAATGCCTAATAAACCATCGGGTAGTGTTTCAAAATCGACAATGTCCACCAGTGTGCCATATCGATATAAACGTTTACCTTGCATCATCGCCAGCACGAATCCCTGTTGATTCGCCGAGCATTCACGGACCAAGCGCAAATAGCGAGGTTCAAAAATGCGCAGCTTAGCTCTGCCCCCGGGTAGTAAGAACAAGGGTAGAGGAAACAGCTTCGTCATATCTACGCCTCCTTATTGATTCAACATGCCTGCCACTACGCGACCAGGGTTGGATACGATCAAGACAGAGACTGCGTTAACACAATCAGGTTGACATCATTATAAGCTGTGGCATTCTGGACGTCTAAACATCTATTTTTCTAAGGGAATCAGAATGACGTTAAAGCGACCAGGATTTTGGATTGCGTCAGTGTTACTGGCGTTGGTTATCAGCGGCTGTTCAGATCAGCCAGAAACGATAAAGATTGGTGCGACTGTCGGTCCCCATGCGCAAGTCGTAGAAGCGGTTGCGAAACAGGCAAAAACAGAAGGAATTCATGTCGAAGTGGTGGAATTTTCGGATTACATCTCTCCGAATGCCGGTCTGGCAGATGGCAGTCTTGATTTAAATAGTTACCAACATCAGCCGTTTCTCGATAACTTTAATCAAAACCATGATAGTGAATTGGTCTCGATTGGGCGTTCCATCCTTATGCGGATGGGGATTTACTCAGACAAAGTACAGCGCGTGGACGATTTACCCCAAGGCGCACAAATTGCGATCCCTAACGATCCGACCAACGCCGGGCGCGCTTTGCTATTACTGCAAGACGCAGGGCTGATCACCTTGGCCGATAACGTTGGCTTTCAAGCGACGCTACAAGATGTTACCGCTAATCCCAAGCAGCTCGATTTTGTCGAAGTAGAAGCGGCACAATTGCCTCGCAGCCTACAAGATGTCGATGCTGCAGCAATTACCATGAACTATGTGATGTCATCAGGGCTTAATCCAAGTGATCAAGGTATTTTCTTAGAATCGAAAGACGCACCGCTCGCAGTGATGGTCGTGGCAGCGCGGGCAGAGGATAAAGATAATCCGACCTATCAGCGTTTGTTGGCGCTATTTCAATCAGAGGCAACACGTGCGTTTCTACAAAAAACCTTTGATGGCACGATCGAACCGGCTTTCTAGTTTTTAAAACCGGCCAGCGATAGCTGGCCATTGATGTACATTCTTAATCATTGTTTACCATTCAGGGAGTTATTGCGTTAACATGCCTCTCAGCTTGTGGTTTTAGCATTCGCTAGAGTCACAGTTTCCTCGCTCGCCTAACACACAGAACGCATAGGAATTGAGATGCAATCGGCTACTCGTCCATTTAATTGGTCGCCCGTATTGCTGGCATGCTTAACGGTCAGTATCGGGCAATTCAGCATGGGATTGGTTTTTCCATCATTACCTTGGATCGCTCGTGACTTCAATCTCAGCATGGACGATGTCCAACTGCTTATTTCCGCTTACCTGCTCGGGTTTGGCCCGTCACAATTTATCTATGGCCCCATTTCGGATGCACTCGGACGCCGCCGCGTGCTATTAGCCGGTGTCTTGCTTTCACTGGTTGGGTTAACCGTGATGGTGAGCTTTAGCGCCAGTTTTACCGGGTTGGTGATTGGCCGTTGTATTCAGGGGATGGGCACGGGGTGTTGTGCCGTCCTCTCGCGAGCCTTTACCCGTGACTCGTATTCGGGGGATCAGCTTCCTCAAGCCATGTCATACCTGATCATGGTCGCCTCATTTACGCCCATTGTGGCTCCTGTGATTGGTGGCTTTGTTAACCATAACTTAGGCTGGTTGGCGATCTTTATTTTATTGATGGTTTATACCAGCTTGGTGTGGTGCGTGCTCTTTTTCTTATTTAAAGAGAGTATGCATACGCGATCGCCATTACCTAAGATAAAAGTGATCCTTGGTCGTTATGGCGCACTGTTAAAAACGCCATACTTTCTTTATTTCGCCAGTATCAGCTGGTTGAACTTCACCTTGGTGATCACCACGGTGTCACTGATGCCATTTTTGATGCAAGAGCGCATCGGGATGACCTCGGATCAATATGCGCTGTGGGCGCTTATTCCGACATGTGGCTTATTGCTGGGCAGCACGCTGGTGTCGCGCATTCGGCCGCGTTTGGGTACTAAGCGTATGCTGCTAATGGCACCGGTGATGCAGCTCATCTCAGCGATATGGCTATGGTTTACCCCCATGGATCCCTTGCTGCTGATGATAGGGCAGTTTTTTATGGTGTTTGGCAACGGGATTGCGCTGCCGTGCKCYCARTCGCAGGTGATGCAGCCTTACTCTAACCAAGCCGGCACCGTCGCCGCGCTCTCGGGTGGTGGACAGATGATYATTTCTGCGTTGATGAGTATGGCGCTATTGAGCTTGGGSGTTAGCGAAGCATGGCACCTTGGTGTGGTGGTTGGCGTCTTTGCGCTGCTCTCCGTTCATAATATCTTCCGTGGCTTCGCAGCACCGAAAGTCAACGTCGCCAATACCCCGGGTAAGGCATCATGACAAAGTCACAATTCGAAAAGGGCATGATGCCATTAATAACTCCGCGCCCGAGCATGCGGCCAATGATCAAAGCAGATTAGCCGTTGTTCTACTGCTTGCATACTGATAATGCCGCCATTGCACAATGTTTTGAACCTATGCCACTGGATGAGATTGAACCCCGTTTTGAGTAACGGCTCACGCCGTGGTCTCCGGACGCTAAGCATTGGTTGTGTTTGGTAATCGTAGAGACGGCGACACAAACGCCAGTCGGCTATTTACTGTCACCGCCTTATCACGGGCATGGTTATGGGACAGAGTCTTTGCAGGCTGTCGCTGATTTTGCCATCCATCATGGTGGTGCGCGAACCATCAATGCGACAGTGACCGCTGGTAACCTTGCCTCTGCGCGCGTGCTAGAAAAGGTAGGGTTTCAACTAAGCCGTATTGATCCTGATGCGTTTGCTATTGGCGGTGTTTGTTACGACGACTGGATCTATACCTACACCGACGCGTGATTCTCGTATTGCCTCCCAGAACACTGATGTTGTTTTCGCTCGTTGACCTCAAGTTATATTGAGGCTTTATCCTTGATCTCGATACTTAGCTCTCCAAGCACATTGTCTGTTTTTTGA
>NZ_MUFF01000013.1:0-65626 GCF_001996105.1 Salinivibrio sp. IB643 | reverse complement strand
CATCATTGATAAGGTTCGCGCCAGCTTCGACAGCGGCGCGCATGACCGCAGCTTTGCTGGTATCAATCGAGATCCAGCAATCCGATCGCTCGCGGATAGCTTTTATCACTGGTACAACACGATTAATTTCGTCTTGCTCTGCCACATCAGCGGCACCAGGACGGGTCGACTCGCCCCCAATATCGATAATCGTCGCGCCATCAGCCAGCATCTGTCGTGCCCGCTCAACGGCTTTGCTTTGTTGTTGAAACAATCCGCCATCAGAGAAAGAGTCCGGCGTGACATTGAGGATCCCCATAACGACGGGGCTATCAAGAGACAGGGTTTTATTCTGGTGTGTT
The DNA here is from genome assembly GCF_001996105.1 of Salinivibrio sp. IB643. Classification (NCBI taxonomy): domain Bacteria; kingdom Pseudomonadati; phylum Pseudomonadota; class Gammaproteobacteria; order Vibrionales; family Vibrionaceae; genus Salinivibrio; species Salinivibrio sp. IB643. The sequence continues at coordinate 65,285 of NZ_MUFF01000013.1, read as the reverse complement.
ATTTCCATGCGTTTACTTCCAAGCACGATCAAAAAAACCCCGACGTATCGGGGTTTGTATTACTGTTGGTTTACGCTTCAGATTGGTTTTCTGAATCTAACGGCTTTTGTTTTTTATCATCTGATTGTTCATCAGATGCTTTCGTCGCTGATTCATCCGGTTTTTTGGGCGTGTCATCCGATGAAGACCCCCCGTCACCGCCTTCCCAACCTGCAGGCTCGCGAACATCACGACGGGCCATCAAGTCATCGATTTGTGCCGCATCGATGGTCTCGTATTTCATCAACGCATCTTTCATCGCATGCATGATATCGAGATTGTCTTCCAAGATTTGTTTTGCACGGTCGTAGTTACTGTCAATGATTTGACGGATTTCTCCATCAATCAAGCGCGCCGTTTCGTCCGAAATATGCTTGGTCTGTGCCATTGAACGGCCAAGGAAAACTTCGCCTTCCTCTTCCGCATAGAGCAATGGACCTAGTTTCTCTGAAAAGCCCCATTGCGTGACCATTTTACGAGCAATTTCTGTTGCGCGTTCAATGTCATTGGATGCCCCGGTCGAGACTTTGTCTTTTCCGTAAATCAGCTCTTCGGCTAAACGACCGCCATAAAGGCTTGAGATCATCGAGTTCAGGTGCTGACGCGACATGCTGATGCGGTCTTGCTCAGGCAGGTACATGGTCACACCCAATGCGCGTCCACGTGGGATGATCGAGACTTTGTAGACAGGATCATGTTCCGGCACTAAACGTCCAACAATGGCATGGCCTGCTTCGTGATAGGCAGTCGACTCTTTGATTTCTTCTGACATCACCATCGAACGGCGCTCTGCACCCATCATGATTTTGTCTTTAGCCAGTTCAAACTCGACCATGGAGACCACACGCTTGTTACCGCGAGCCGAGAACAATGCCGCCTCGTTGACCAAGTTAGCTAAATCGGCCCCTGAGAACCCTGGGGTACCACGTGCAATAAGCGATGCATCGACATCATTGCCGAGGGGGACTTTGCGCATGTGCACTTTTAGAATATGCTCACGGCCGCGGACATCAGGCAAGCTCACCACGACTTGGCGGTCAAAACGCCCCGGACGTAATAAAGCAGGATCCAAGACATCAGGACGGTTCGTCGCGGCGATAACAATCACCCCTTCGTTCCCTTCAAAGCCGTCCATTTCGACCAGCATTTGGTTAAGGGTTTGTTCACGCTCATCGTGACCGCCGCCTAAGCCAGCGCCGCGTTGACGACCCACAGCATCGATCTCATCGATAAAGATAATACACGGTGCCGCTTTCTTGGCTTGCTCAAACATATCACGGACACGTGATGCACCGACACCCACGAACATTTCGACGAAGTCAGAGCCGGAAATGGTGAAGAAAGGCACTTTCGCTTCGCCTGCAATGGCCTTCGCCAGCAAGGTTTTACCCGTACCCGGAGGCCCCACCATCAATACACCGGTTGGAATTTTACCGCCCAGTTTTTGGAATCGGCTTGGATCACGCAGGTAATCCACCAGCTCTTTGACGTCTTCTTTTGCTTCGTCACAACCAGCGACATCGGTGAACGATGTTTTGACCTGCTCTTCGCTCATCATTTTGGCTTTTGATTTACCAAATGACATAGCGCCTTTGCCGCCCCCGCCTTGCATCTGACGCATGAAGAATATCCATACCCCGATAAGCAACAGCATAGGGAACCACGAGATGAAGATAGACGCCAACATGCTTGGCTCTTCTGGTGGTGTCCCTTTGACACTGACATTTTTGTTAAGCAAGTCATCTAACAACTTTGGATCGTTCATAACAGGCATGTAGGTGACATAATTCGAGCCGTCACGTCGAGTGACACCCAGCTCGCGATCGTCAAATTTTACTTCCTGTATTTGATCGTTGCCGATTTCGCGTACGAAAGAGGTATAGTCGACTTGACGACCGGCGCTGTCACCTGGTCCAAAACTTTGGAACACAGACATTAAGACAACGGCGATAACCAGCCACAGAATCAAGTTTTTTGCCATGTCACTCAAGGTGTTAGCCTCGCATAACTGAGATAGATAAATGTAAGGGTACTACAGTTTATAACCTGTAGCCACAATGTAGACCTCTCGCGACCGTGCGCGGGATGAGTCGGGTTTACGAATTTTGACCGCTGTAAACATTTTACGGACTTCGGCCAGATAATGATCAAAGCCTTCTCCTTGAAATACTTTTACCACGAAGCAGCCTTTGGGGCCTAACACTTCCCGGCACATATCCAACGCCAGCTCCACCAAATACATCGCACGCGGTTGGTCTGCCGCCTGGTTGCCACTCATGTTCGGCGCCATGTCAGACATCACCACGTCAACCATGTCAGGTTGTATACGATCAAGAAGGGCATCAAGAACGGTTTGTTCACGAAAATCGCCTTGGAGAAAGCTGACGCCTGGCATCGAATCCATCGGTAAGATATCGCACGCGATCACTTGGCCTTCATCGCCGACTTGCGTCGCCGCATACTGCGACCATCCGCCAGGCGCGGCCCCTAAATCGACCACTGTCATACCGGGCTTTAAGATGCGATCTTTTTGCTGGATTTCTTCCAGTTTAAAGATAGCGCGTGAGCGATAACCTTTTTTTTGCGCTTCGTGCACATACTTATCGTCAAAGTGTTCTTTCAACCAACGTCCTGAGCTAGCTGAATGCTTTTTGTTCGCCATGTTGTTCCTAACCAAACCCTATTGTTGGCAACGCATTATCATAAAATTCAATCGATTGCGCACTGAATGTTATTATTAAAGGTAGCTCAAAAGCGGCTATCTAGATAATTCGGTTGCCATGGAGCGTCTTTATACTGTTTCAGTTTGTGATGAGATGGCGTTAGAATGGCATGTTTTCAACCCCTAGCAAATAGAAATCGAGCCAACATGAAACTCAGCACCAAACAAAAACAGTATCTCAAAGGACTGGCTCACCAGCTTAAGCCTGTAGTCTTAATGGGCGCCAATGGCTTAACCGAAGCCGTGGTCGCTGAAATTGAGCTTGCGCTTGACCACCATGAATTGATCAAAGTGAAAGTCGCATCAGAAGACCGCGAGACCAAAAACCTGATTGTCGACGCTATCATTCGTGAAACTGGCGCCGAAAAAGTGCAGGTTATCGGCAAAACACTGGTGATTTACCGTCAAAGCGAAGAGCGTAAAATCACATTACCACGCAAATAGTTTGGGTGGCCTTAGTGGTTTGCCGCACTTGCGCTGAAGCATAACAAAAAAGGCCGCGTCGCGGCCTTTTTACTGTTGAAAACTCAGCGAAAAGTTACATCTCGTAACACTTTACTTAGACGTAATCGACGCTGCCAATCTCAAATTCTTTCACACCACCCGGTGTGGTGATGCTCACTTCTTCGCCTTCTTCTTTACCAATTAAGCCTCGGGCAATCGGTGAGTTCACTGAAATAAGGTTGGCTTTAATGTCCGCCTCATCATCACCCACGATACGATAGGTCAGTTCTTCGTCGGTATTGATGTCAATCACAGTCACGGTAGCACCAAAAATCACTTTGCCATTATTCGGCATTTTGGTGACATCAATCACTTGAGCGACCGACAGTTTGTATTCAATATCGCGGATTTGCGCTTCACAAATCCCCTGCTCTTCTCGCGCAGCATGATATTCCGCGTTTTCTTTTAAATCACCCAGCTCACGCGCCTCTGCAATGGCGTTAGAGATCTCTGGGCGACGTTTGGTCAACTTGTCCAGCTCTTCTCGTAGCAGCTGCTCGCCGCGTACGGTCATTGGCACTTTATCCATAAATGACATTACCTCTTTCAATCCACAGCAAAGGGATTTTGGCAAAACAAAGCCACGCCCAAACAAAAATTTGGGCGCGGCGGAATTCAACGCTTTTTTTCGATTGTAAACAAGAATTGGCGCAAAATCATCTCTGATCCGGCAATAGCGTGACCGACCAGCCGGTGATTGTCCAGCAGATGAGGTGTATCAGGCCTGCGTGCGGCTTGTCTTCAAGGCTGGACAAGGTAGGATAAACACGATGCAATAACACAAAGGCTCTCACTCATGATTCGCGCTCTTTTTCGCTGCCTAGCACCGATACGTTGCCTAGCGGTTATTTTCTGCCTCGCACTTAGCGTATTATTCACGACATCACTAGCTTATGCATCGAATCAGCTGACGCTTGAACAGCTGACCCCTTTATTGCCCCAAGGCAGTCAGGCCGCCTTGTGGGTCAGCGATCCCCAACACACACAACCGCAGCTTAGTCAGCAAGTGGATGCATTGCTTCCCCCTGCGAGTACACAAAAGCTACTCACCGGGCTCGCCGCTCGCCTTTATTTACCGAGTACCTTCCGTTTTTCGACACGGCTGGTACAAGCTGGCGATGACATCGCGCTTATTTTTAATGGCGATCCCTTATTAACTCGCAAAGATATTCGTCAGCTACTTAGTCAACTGCCTCGTCGAGGGCTGGATAATATCAATCATCTTTACCTGGACGGCCAAGCCTTCGCTGGTCGCTCTCGCGCCCCCGGATGGCCTTGGGATATTCTCGCCGTCTGTTACAGCGCTCCCTCAACCGCAATAACACTGGATCATAATTGTGTGCAGGGGGCAATATACAGCCAGCCCGATCAAGTACAAACACGCGTTCATGTTCCTCGTCATCAGCCAATTTCAGTGACTAGCGACGCCCTTACGGTGACAGAAGAACAGCAAACAGCGCGTCACTGCGGGCTTGATTTAACCGCCACCGCGGATAATCAGTATCACTTTTCTGGCTGTCTTGCCCACCGGGACAGGCCGCTGCCATTAAATTTTGCGGTTCAAACCCCTTCCGCCTATGTGAAAGCCATTGTTGCCGATGAGCTCGCACGATTGAATGTGCACCTCAATGGTCAAATTCTGGTCGCACCGGCTCCTAGCCAACATCGTGAACTTGCCCGCCATCACTCTGTCCCGTTACCGTCACTGCTGACCACCATGCTGCGAGACTCAGACAACTTGATTGCGGATAACCTTTTGAAAGCGCTCGGGCGGCGCTATTTTCAGCAGCCGGGATCTTACCGCAATGGCGTCGCGGCAGTTAAAGCCATCTTGCAAAAGGCAGGGATCGACCTATCCCGCGCGATCTTAGTGGATGGATCCGGTTTATCCCGAAACAACCGTTTAAGCGCGCGCCAGTTGGCCAGTGTTCTTCACTATATCTCGACGCACCCTGAGCTGGGACTGATTGATATGCTCCCCACGGCAGGCATGGATGGCACACTTAAGTATCGGCAAAGTGTCCGACACGCGCCGATTAAAGGGCGATTAAAAGCCAAGAGCGGCTCGCTTTATGGCAGTTTTAACTTGGCCGGTTTACTAGAGGATGACACCGGGCAGGCGCATATTGTGGTGCAGTTAGTCAGTCATTATCACCCGGATGAAGACGCGTTACCTGACAATGTACCCGCACCGATCACCCAATTTGAACGTGAGTTTTATCACGCATTGATCCGTGGCCAGCTCGTACCTGCTTTCGCTCACGCTCAGCCATAAACCGGCCATAAAAAAAGACCCGCCAAAAAGGCGGGCCTGGTCTCTACGGCTATCCCAGTGTTATCAGCGTTAAGACTTGGTCAGTACTCGTGCGTGCAGCGATTGTACCGGATTCACTTTGGTGGTGTCGGCCGCCGTTAACGCCATGCACGTGGCGAAGGCCGCATTCAGTGTGGTGGTATAATTGACCTTGGCGGCCAGCGCACCACGACGTAAGACTTTTGAATCTTCAATCGCTTGGCGCCCCTCGGTGGTATTGACAATATAGCTATACTCACCGTTTTTGATGCGGTCAAGAATGTGCGGACGTCCTTCGTGCACTTTGTTGACAAGGCGCGGATTGATCCCCGCTTCTCCCAGAATAACGGCAGTGCCGTGGGTGGCATCAAGCTCAAAGCCAAGTTTCAGCAACTTCGCGGCCAGGTCGACCACGCGCTGCTTATCATTATTGCGAACCGACAACAAGGCTCGCCCGCTTTCGCTATAGGCTTTGCCACAGGCTAAATCCGCTTTAGCAAACGCTTCAGCAAAGGTATCGCCCACGCCCATCACTTCACCGGTTGAGCGCATTTCTGGCCCAAGTAAAGGATCCACGCCTGGGAACTTATTAAACGGGAGTACCACCTCTTTCACGGAATAGTAAGGTGGAATCACTTCGTTCACGAACCCTTGCTCGGCAAGTGATTGTCCTGCCATGACGCGAGCAGCAATTTTCGCCAGCGGCACCCCTGTCGCTTTAGACACAAATGGAACCGTTCGTGCAGCCCGCGGATTTACTTCAATCMGATAAATTTCATCATCTTTCACCGCAAACTGGGTATTCACCAAGCCGCGTACACCAAGCTCCAAGGCTAATTTACGCACTTGTTCACGCATCCGATCTTGAACATCATCGCTCAACGTATACGCAGGCAGTGAACACGCCGAATCGCCAGAGTGCACCCCCGCTTGCTCAATGTGCTCCATAATGCCACCAATGACAACGATGTCACCGTCACACACGGCATCAATATCTACTTCGGTCGCGTCGTCAAGGAAGTGATCGAGCAAGACGGGAGATTCATGCGACACACTCACGGCCTCATTAAAGTAGCGACGCAAATCCGTTTCGTCATACACGATTTCCATCGCCCGTCCCCCAAGCACATAAGACGGTCGCACCACGAGCGGGTAGCCAATCTCTTTCGCTTTTTCCACCGCCTGCTCTAATGCTGTCACGGTGGCGTTGGCAGGTTGTTTCAGCCCTAGACGCTCTACCGCATCTTGGAAGCGTTCACGGTCTTCCGCACGGTCAATTGCATCAGGACTGGTACCAATGATCGGCACCCCAGCCGCTTCTAGCGCTCGAGCCAGTTTAAGTGGGGTTTGGCCACCATACTGAACAATCACCCCTTCAGGGTTTTCGACCCGAACAATCGCCAACACATCTTCCAAGGTCACCGGCTCAAAGTAGAGGCGATCGGAAGTATCATAGTCGGTAGAGACGGTTTCAGGGTTACAGTTCACCATGATGGTCTCATAGCCGTCTTCGCGCAGCGCTAACGAAGCATGGACGCAGCAATAATCAAACTCGATGCCCTGTCCGATACGGTTCGGCCCACCACCGATAACCATGATTTTCTTTTTATCGGTTGGTTGCGATTCACATTCATCATCATAGCTTGAGTACATGTACGCGGTATCAGAGGAAAACTCAGCTGCGCACGTATCAACGCGTTTGTAGACCGGATGGATGTTGAATTTATCCCGTAGTTTGCGCACTTCAATTTCAGACACCCCGAGAAGACTCGCCAAGCGCACATCGGAAAAACCTTTACGTTTTAATTGGCGTAGCGCGACCGCATTAAGACCAGCAAACCCATTATCTCGGACTTGTTGTTCATGTTTGACGATGTCTTCGATTTGCACCAAGAACCAGCGATCAATATTGGTGAGGTTGAAAACCCCATCGACCGACATGCCTGCACGGAAGGCATCCGCGACATACCAAATCCGCTCGGCGCCCGGCTCTTTCAGCTCATGGCGAATACGCGTCAATGCGGTATCGTCATCCAGGTTGACCATCTCATCAAAACCAGATGCGCCGGTTTCTAGACCGCGTAATGCTTTCTGTAACGATTCTTGCTGGTTACGGCCAATGGCCATCACCTCGCCCACGGATTTCATCTGGGTCGTCAGTCGATCATTGGCGCCAGCAAATTTTTCAAAGTTAAAACGTGGGATTTTCGTGACCACGTAATCAATGGTCGGCTCAAATGAAGCCGGTGTGGCGCCGCCGGTAATATCATTCATCAGCTCATCAAGGGTAAAGCCAACCGCTAATTTGGCCGCTACTTTGGCAATCGGGAAACCGGTTGCTTTTGATGCTAAGGCTGATGAACGCGAGACACGCGGGTTCATTTCAATGATCACCATGCGCCCATTATTAGGGTTGATCCCAAACTGAACGTTTGACCCACCGGTTTCGACACCGATTTCACGCAGCACAGCCACAGAGGCATTGCGCATCAATTGGTATTCTTTATCGGTCAATGTTTGAGCGGGCGCGACGGTGATCGAATCACCAGTGTGGACACCCATCGCATCGACGTTTTCAATCGAGCAGACAATGATGCAGTTATCGTTTTTATCCCGCACCACTTCCATTTCGTACTCTTTCCAACCAATCAAGGATTCATCAATCAACAGCTCGTTGGTTGGCGACAAATCCAGACCTCGCTCGCAAATGTCTTTAAATTCTTCTTGGTTGTAGGCAATACCGCCACCAGTGCCGCCCATGGTAAATGAAGGGCGGATAATACAAGGGAAACCCACTTCATCGAGTACCTTGTGAGCCTCATCCATACTGTGGGCAATGCCCGCACGCGGACACTCAAGGTTAATACTGCGCATCGCTTCATCAAAACGGTGTCGGTCTTCCGCTTTATCAATGGCGTCGGCTGTTGCACCAATCATCTCTACGCCAAATTCCGCCAGTACGCCGTGACGCTCGAGATCAAGTGCACAGTTTAATCCCGTTTGACCGCCCATGGTCGGTAACACCGCATCGGGGCGCTCTTTCTCAATAATATGTTTCACTACCTGCCACTGAATCGGCTCGATATAGGTCGCATCGGCCATTTCGGGATCAGTCATGATGGTCGCTGGGTTCGAGTTCACGAGAATAACCCGGTACCCCTCTTCGCGTAGCGCTTTACACGCTTGTGCCCCTGAGTAGTCAAATTCACAGGCTTGGCCGATGACAATCGGGCCTGCGCCCAGGATTAGAATGCTTTTTATGTCTGTGCGTTTTGGCATGCTCAACGACTCCGATTAGGCGCGATGTTGTTTGATAAGGTCGATAAAGTGGTCAAAAAGAGGCGCCGCATCATGCGGTCCTGGACTTGCCTCTGGGTGGCCTTGGAAGCTAAATGCGGGTTTTTCAATATGATGAATGCCTTGTAAGCTGCCATCGAACAAAGACACATGGGTCACCCGCAATGTGTCTGGCAAGCTATCTTTATCGGCCGCAAAGCCATGGTTTTGGCTGGTGATCATCACCACGTCTCGGTCTAAATCTTTCACCGGGTGATTGGCACCATGATGGCCAAATTTCATTTTCAACGTCTTAGCACCGCTCGCCAGTGCTAAAATTTGGTGGCCCAAGCAAATACCAAATAAAGGCACGCCTTTCGCTAAGAAGGTTTGCGTCGCCGCAATCGCGTAGTCACACGGGGCTGGATCGCCAGGACCGTTGGATAGAAAAACTCCATCCGGATTCATCGCCAGCACCTCGTCTGCGGGCGTGGTGGCAGGCACCACCGTCAAACGACAGCCACGGTCAACCAGCATACGCAAAATGTTACGTTTAGCACCAAAGTCATACGCCACTACGTGATAAGGCAATTCACTATCAGGTAACGCATCGGGTAAGCCTTGATGAAGTTGCCAAGAGCCTTGTGTCCAGCTGTAGCTTTCCTGAGTGGTCACTTCTTTGGCGAGATCCATGCCCTTGAGGCCAGGAAAATCTTGCGCGTTAACCAAAGCCAATGCTTCATCCACGCTGTCGCCAGCGACAATGCAACCATTTTGCGCCCCTTTTTCACGCAACAAACGGGTGAGCTTGCGCGTATCAATATCGGCAATGCCAACAATGTTGTGTTGCTTGAGGTAATCAGAAAGGGATTGTTGATTGCGGAAGTTGCTAGCTAAGAGAGGGAGATCACGAATCACGAGGCCTTGAGCGTGAACTTGGGAGGATTCTTCGTCTTCGGTATTGGTGCCGGTGTTGCCAATGTGGGGATAAGTAAGAGTGACTATTTGACGGGAATAAGAGGGGTCGGTGACAATTTCTTGATACCCCGTCATCGAGGTATTGAAAACCACTTCTCCCACCGCGGAGCCATCCGCGCCGATCGGGGTACCGTGGAACACTGTCCCATCTTCTAGGACTAGGAGCGCAAACTTGCTCAAGACAACCTCCAGTTTATATAAAAATGCACTTTTAACGACTAACGTTGCATTTACGTATTCCATCTAAGATCAAAACCCGCGTCAAGCTGAATTTTGACAAATTGCGCGCATTCTAGGGATGCATGGAGAAGCTGTCAATCAAACCCGCGTTTTTTGTTTTCTTTATTTACCACTCAATAGCTTTCTTCATCTAAACCGCCATAAAACACAGCTTAAATCCACTTTACGGTACAAAAAACACCCAAATTACTGACAGCATCATTACGTAAGACACAATATCTGTCTAAAAAAATAAAAGCTCATTAGCAAACGTTTACCTGTGATTTTAAGACCTGATAAATAGAGTCTCGTGAAAAAATGGCGGCATGAGCTCAGTAAAAAATAGATAAAGCTGGAGGAGTAACACAAACAGAGAGGGCGTTTTACGTATAACCAAAAAACATCGCGCCGAAGCGCGATGAATAGTTATTTTAAATCGAGGACATCTTGCATGGTATAAAAACCCGACGGATGCTGATTGAGCCAAACCGCCGCACGGACCGCGCCTTTGGCAAAGGTATTACGGTTTGAGGCCTTATGCGTGATCTCAACACGCTCACCGATATCGACAAACATCGCAGTATGTTCGCCAACAATGTCACCGGCACGAAGGGTGGCAAAACCAATCTCGTCTTTGCTGCGCTCGCCCGTATTCCCTTCTCGCGCATAGACAGCCACATCGCTGAGGTTGTTACCCATTGCCCCCGCAATCGCTTCGCCCATACCTAGCGCTGTGCCTGAAGGGGCATCCACTTTATGGCGGTGGTGGGCTTCAACAATTTCAATATCGCATTCCTCCCCCATCACTTTAGCGGCTTGCTCGAGCAACTTAAACACTAGGTTCACCCCCACACTGTAGTTGGGCGCCATGACTAAGGCAGTTGACTCAGCGGCCTCATGAATGACTTGTTTTTGCGCCTCGTCAAACCCGGTGGTGCCAATGACTAATTGTTTACCTTGTTGTTGGCATAACGCCAAATGCGCCATCGTGGCCGATGGTGCGGTAAAGTCGATAATCACGTCGAAGTCATCACTGACATTAGCAAGGTCGTCCACCACGTTAACCCCTAAACGACCAATCCCTGCCAACTCACCCGCATCTGTGCCTACTAGGCTAGATTCAGGGCGCTCACTAGCCGCCCCCAATGTTGCGCCCGAGTATTGTGCAACGGCTTGAATAAGGTTGCGGCCCATTCGTCCAGCCGCGCCTGCAATGGCAATACGTACCATGATTTTCCCCTTTGTCACTTTGCCAGCAAATTGGCTCCTTGATCATAACTAACCACTCTAGCGCGTTCCCTGGCACTTGTATATTGGCGAAAAAAAGGGAAGCTTTCGCTTCCCATTTTGGTCTGGATCATCACGGTTAAGTGACCTCACGAATTTGTAATTCCTTCGGCACTTCAAAGAACATGTTTTCTTCTCGTCCAGAGAGATTTTCAACCTCTGTGGCACCAAGCTGCTTGATGCGCTCGATAATATGATCCACCAGCTCTTCAGGCGCCGATGCTCCTGCCGTGATCCCAACGGTATGCATGCCGTCTAACCAAGCAGGGGCAATGTCTTGTGCTGTATCGACCAAATACCCAGGCGTACCTAGCTTTTCAGAAAGCTCACGGAGGCGATTTGAATTTGAGCTATTTTTCGATCCAACGACAATCATCACATCACAGCTTTGCGCAAGATCGCGTACTGCATCTTGGCGGTTCTGTGTGGCATAACAAATATCATCTTTGCGCGGGCCTTGGATATTGGGAAATACCTGCCGCAAGGTATCAATCACATCTGCCGTTTCATCCACAGATAGTGTAGTTTGACTGACATAATGTAGGTTATCTGGATCGTTGACCTTGAGGGTATAGACATCGTCTGGGTTTTCGACCAAATACATGCCACCCGTTTCGCTGGCGTATTGACCCATGGTGCCTTCCACTTCTGGGTGGCCCGCATGGCCTATCAGCACCACTTCCATGTTTTTGCGGCTTGCGCGCGCCACTTCCATATGAACCTTGGTCACCAATGGACAGGTGGCATCAAACACGGTCAATTGACGCGATTTCGCCTCGTTCCGCACCGCTTGTGATACACCGTGTGCAGAGAAGATCACAATACTGTCGTCAGGCACTTCGCTGATCTGCTCAACAAAAATCGCCCCACGCTGCTTCAACCCTTCCACGACGAAGCGGTTGTGCACCACTTCATGACGCACATAAATCGGCGGTTGATAGATTTCTAACGCTCGTTCAACAATACTGATTGCACGATCGACGCCCGCACAAAAGCCACGGGGGTTCGCAAGTAGGATCTTCATGACTACGCCTTATTGCACACTTATAATTTCAACGTCAAAAATGACGGTTTTACCCGCCAAAGGATGATTAAAGTCAACGGTGACTGAGTCGCCAGAGACCGCAGTAATAATCCCCGGAATTTCTTGCCCTTGAGGACCACTAAACGCAATGATCGCACCTTCTTCGGCGGGTGTTTCTCCTCCGAAATGGCGGCGATCCATATGATGAATATTATCAGGGTTTGGCTGCCCAAAGGCATCTTCAGGCGCTAAGGTAAAGCTGCTCGAGGCGCCTTCTTTTAAGCCCAATAAGCAGTTTTCAAAGTTTTCGGTCAGACTGCCGTCTCCCATCACCAATTTCGCAGGCTTCCCCGCATTATGGGTGGTATCGGCCACCGAGCCATCTTCAAGCTTGATGGTAAAATGCATAATCACTTCGCTAGCGGCGCTGATCGCTTTCATGATTCATCCTTTTTGAAAGTCGGAGTGTGCAGATAGATACGCATTATCCCTGCTTGGTCGATGACGCGTCCTGACGAAAACTTTCCAGAATCACCAACGCCGCCCCCAAACAAATCGCGGAATCCGCCAAGTTAAACGCCGGCCAATGCGACGTGCCAATGTAAAAATCTAAAAAGTCGATGACATAACCATGAACAAGCCGATCAAATAAATTACCCAATGCGCCGCCGATGATCATCGCATAGGCAATATTGATCAGCCGTTGGCTTGCTGGGGTGGTCCGCATCCAATACGCCAGTAATCCACTGACTCCTAGTGCAATCACGCTAAATAGCCAACGCTGCCAGCCTCCAGCATCGCTCAAAAAACTAAAGGCTGCGCCATGGTTATGCACGTAGGTAAGATTAAAAAAAGGCAACAGTTCAATGCGGTTAGCAAACCCGTATTCCATGGTTTGCATCACCAGCCACTTACTACCAATATCGAGCGCAAACACCAGAGGCGCCAGCCAAAGCCAGCGCCATCCTGATTGCGAGAGGGAAAGAGTCTGCATCACGCAAATTGGCGAGTTTCGCCTTCTCCTGCAATGTTGGTCACACAACGGCCACAGATCTCTTCATGGCCAGCAATGGTGCCCACGTCGGCGACGTGATGCCAGCAGCGTTCGCACTTCGCCGCACTTGAAGCCGTCACCTCAACAGCAAGGCCTTCAACATCCGTTTTCGTCGCAGATATTGGGGCTTCACCGGCGACCACTGTTGCTTTTGACGTTAACAGCACAAAGCGAAGTTCATCGCCCATTAAGCGCAGTTTTTCGGCAAAATCGGCGGGCGCATACAAGGTCACTTCGGCTTCTAGTGAGCCACCAATGACTTTTTCGTTACGGGCCTGTTCAAGCGTTTTATTGACCGCATCGCGTACGTTTAACAATTTCGCCCAGAACGCCTGGTTAAGGGCTGCACTGTCTTCAAGATCAAATAGGCCGTCATACCAGACATCGGTAAAGACAAACTTGCTACGCTCACCCGGCATTTCATTCCAAATTTCATCCGCCGTGAACGACATAATAGGAGCCATCCAACGGACCAAGGCTTCGACAATGTGGAACAGTGCCGTTTGGCAGCTTCGGTGCGCATGGCTGCCGGCTTTCGCGGTGTATTGGCGATCCTTAATAATATCGAGATAAAAAGAGCCCATCTCAATCGAGCAGAACTGCATCAAGCGTTGCGTGACTTGGTGGAAATTACAGGCTTCAAATGCTTCTGTAATTTCTTGCTGTGCCGCCAACGCACGTCCCACCGCCCAACGATCAACCGCGACCAAATCGTCTGGGGCAACCAAGTCGGTTTTAGGATCAAAGCCATGTAGGTTCGCCAGCAAGAAACGCGAGGTGTTGCGGATACGACGATACGCATCGGCGCTGCGTTTTAGGATCTCATCCGAAACGGTGATCTCACCCGTGTAATCGGTTGATGCCACCCATAAACGCAAAATATCGGCACCCAGCTTGTTCATCACGTCTTGCGGCGCGATGGTGTTCCCCAAAGATTTCGACATCTTGCGGCCTTTGCCGTCAACGGTGAAACCATGAGTCAGCACTTTTCGATACGGGGCCTTTTCTTTGATGGCGACCGAGGTCATTAACGATGATTGGAACCAACCACGGTGCTGATCCGACCCTTCGAGGTACATGTCAGCTTCTTGGCCGTTGAACTCGTCACGCTGGTTAACCACCGCATAGTGCGTCGCGCCTGAATCAAACCATACATCGAGCGTATCCAGCACTTTCTCGTACTGGTCTGCTTCATCGCCAAGCAGCTCGTTAAGATCCAAATCCCACCACGCTTGAATGCCCGATTGCTCTACCCGCTGTGCAACCTGCTCAATCAGGTTAATCGTATCGGGGTGAAGCTCTGACGTTTCTTTGTGAACGAACAAGGCAATGGGTACGCCCCAGGTACGCTGACGAGAAATACACCAGTCTGGACGGCCTTCAACCATGGATTCAATGCGGCTTTGCCCCCAGTCAGGGATCCATTCAACGTTTTTGATCTCTTGTAAGGCTTTATCTCGCAGACCGGCTTTATCCATGCCGATAAACCACTGTGGCGTCGCTCGGAAAATAATCGGCGTTTTGTGGCGCCAGCAGTGCGGATAGCTGTGTTCATAGGCATGATGATGCAGCAGCGCGCCATGCGTTTTAAGCGTCTCAATGACATTATCATTGGCTTTAAACACATGCTGACCGGCAAACAGTGGTGTATCAGGTAAATACACACCATTGCTCCCCACAGGATTGGCCACTTCTAGGTCGTATTTTTTCCCCACCACGAAGTCTTCTTGGCCGTGTCCAGGCGCAGTGTGGACAACCCCCGTACCCGACTCAGTTGTCACGTGATCGCCAAGGATCACCGGCACGTCAAAATCATAAAATGGGTGTTGAACACGTTGCAGCTCTAACGCTTCACCTTTACAAAAACCAAGGTTGTGATAGTGCTCGATACCAGCACGATCCATGACGTCTTTGGCCAACTCTGCCGCCAGAATTAAGCGCTGTGGCTGCTCGCCTTCGACTTGCACCAGCACATATTCCAGATCCGCGGACACAGCAACGGCGCGGTTAGCCGGCAGAGTCCAAGGCGTCGTCGTCCAGATCACCGCCGAAACAGGCCCTTCGCCTTGATGCTCACCAGCAAGGGTAAAGGTGTTCACGAGCGCCTGCTCATCGACCGCACGGAACATGACGTCAATCGATGGGGACGTCTTGTCTTGATACTCGACTTCGGCTTCGGCAAGGGCTGAACCACAATCCGTACACCAGTGAACCGGTTTAAACCCTTTGTGCAAGTGGCCATTATCCGCAATCTTACCCAAGGCACGGATGATGCTGGCCTCAGTTTTAAAATCCATGGTGAGATAGGGTTTATCCCACTCACCTAACACGCCAAGACGTTTGAAGTCGGCTTTTTGACCTTCCACTTGCTTGGCCGCGTATTCACGACATTTTTCACGGAACTCGGCGGTGGAGATTTTCTGACCCGGCTTGCCCACTTTTTTCTCTACCATCAATTCGATAGGTAGACCATGGCAGTCCCAGCCAGGGACATACGGTGCGTCATAGTCCGCCAGCGTTTTCGATTTAATAATAATGTCTTTGAGAATTTTATTAACAGAGTGACCAATATGAATATTGCCGTTCGCGTACGGAGGGCCGTCGTGCAAAATAAATGTTTTTTTGCCGTGCTTCGCTTGACGGATTGCACCGTAAAGATCTTCATCATACCAACGCTTGAGCATATCAGGCTCGCGCTTAGCAAGATTACCTCGCATCGGAAACGCAGTTTCCGGCAGGTTTAAGGTATCTTTGTAGTCACTCATTGATTATTGATTCCGTATGGAGGTTACTCTAGACATTATTGCCATCAGCCAGCCACGCACGCGCTGCCGATGCATCTCGTTGAATTTGCATTTTTAGTGCGTCTACTGACGCGAATTTGGTTTCATCACGCAATTTGTGCAGTAGGCTAACTTCTAATTGTTTGCCGTATAAATCGAGCGTTTGATCGAATAGATGCACTTCTAACTGCTGATGGGTGCCATTGACCGTCGGTCGATTACCCACGTTGGCAACGCCCGGCAAAGATTGCCCTGCACGCGCACCGGACACGGTTACCGCATACACACCCGATACAGGCGAGACTCGCCGCTTAAGCAGCACATTTGCGGTAGGAAAGCCGATCGTACGTCCAAGCTTTCGCCCATGCGCGACCCGCCCGCAAATACTGTAGGGTCGCCCCAACATATCGGCTGCCGCCTCTAACTGGCCCGCGAGAAGCGCATCTCGGATAGCGGTGCTGCTCACCCGTCGGTCGCTGACACAAAAGCTTTCGGTACTCACCACCGCAAAGTGATGCGCTTTCCCGGCTTGCTCTAATCGAGAGAAGTCACCGGCACGCTTGAGGCCAAAGCGAAAGTCGTCACCCACTACCAGAAACTTAACACCCAATTGATTGACCAACAAGCGATCAACAAAGGCATCCGGGCTCATGGCGGCAAATGCTGGTGTAAAGCTGACACACAAAAGCCTATCCACGCCTAACTTAGCCAGTTGAGTATATTTGTCGCGCAGCCGGGATAAACGTGCGGGGGCCTGATCGCCTTGAAACAATTCGAGCGGTTGAGGCTCAAATAGCATGACAGTCGCAGGCAAATCGAGAGCCCTGGCCTTCTCGACCACTTGGCGCAAGACCGCTTGGTGCCCAAGGTGGACACCATCAAAGTTACCGATGGTGAGTACACAGCCTCGGTGTTTGGCCCGGATATTGTGAATGCCTCGAATTAATTCCATCGCCTGCTGACTATTTGAACTATAAAAACTGGCGGATTATATACTAGTCAGCGCTGGCAATCAGCCCTGGATTGATATTCCGCGCTTACCATCATCCTCGGTGGCGGATATCGCCTAATCTCACACCCAACATCACTGCCGTGATCAGATAGAGGCTCCCCCCGCCAAGAATACAGCCAGCCAAGCTAATGCTGCGAGAGAATAATGGCATAGCCACCCATTGTGACAAACTTGGCATTAAAACATAAAGCCCAATAACCATGGCACAAACAGCCACCAGTAACTTAACAATAAACGTCACTGTGTCTTGAGAAAGGCGATAAATATGACGCCGGTGTAGCCCTTGATACAACAGGCCTGCATTAATCAGCGCCGATAAGGCCGTGGCCATTGCTAGCCCCACGTAGCTGAAGAAATAGGCAAAGATCGCGTTAAAGACCATATTGCTGACCATTGCGATGACACCATATTTGACCGGTGTTTTAGTATCTTGGCGAGCATAATAACCAGGCGCCAGGACTTTGATCACCATAAAATTGACTAAACCACAGGCATAAGCCACCAGAGAAAGACTGGCCGCCTCCACGTCAGGTACACCAAATTCACCCCGCATAAACAGTACCATCAACATGGGCTTGGCGAGCACAATCAATCCGGCCATGGCGGGGATCCCGAGTAGCAGAACCATACGTACGCCCCAATCCATAGTCGCAGCAAACTGATCCGCCGATTTATCGACATGTTTTTTGGATAACGCGGGCAAGATCACCGTCGCAATCGCAATGCCAAATAACCCCAGTGGAAACTCTAATAAACGATCGGAGTAATACAGCCAACTGATAGAACCCGTCATTAAGAAGCTAGCAATAAAGGTATCGAATAACAGATTAATCTGACTGACGGATACCCCAAACAATGCTGGGATCATTAACTGTCGAATTTTGACAACGCCGGGATGATGCCATCCCCATTTAGGCCGCACGAGCATCCCCTCTTGCGCTAAAAAAGGCAGTTGGAACAAAAGTTGAATCACACCGCCTGCAAACACACCGATCGCAAGGCCTATTTCAGGTTGTGCCAAATGCGGGGATAGACCGATCGCCGCAGCAATAATCGCAACGTTTAAAAACACCGGCGTAAAGCTGGAAACTGCAAATTTATTCAGCGTATTAAGGATAGCCCCCGATAACGCAACAAAGGTAATAAACCACAAATAGGGGAAAGTGATTTTCAACATCAAGCTGGCCAACTCAAATTTTGCACCATCAGGCCCGCCGTCTAGCCAATCGACAAACCAACCGGTACCAAACAACGCGGCTAAAACGGGCGAACCGATCACACCGAGCAATGTCACAACAGTGACCAACCCGCCAAGCGTGCCGACCACATTGGCCACCAACTCACGTGAGTGGGCTCGGGTGGTATCATCTTTATCAAGCGCCTGGTATTCGGTTAATACCGGCACAAACGCTTGTGAAAATGCCCCTTCGGCAAATAGACGACGCAAAAAATTAGGGATTTTATTGGCAAAGAAAAAGACATCGGCGGCCGCACCCGCGCCCATTAAGTTGGCAATGACAACATCGCGCACCAATCCTAAAACACGGGACACTAATGTCATGGTGCTCACGATGAGCCCAGAGCGTAAAAGTCGCTTACTCACGGTTACCTCTTGAAAACACGTGCCCGATGCGCGCGTTGCTTCTACTTTTTCGCCCCTGGCGATACGCCGAAAGGGAGAACAAATCGAAATATAGGTGACGTCGGGGCTGAAATGCTGATAGAATCAGCCGCCATATTAACTGTGATAACCCCGCAGCGCCAATACTACCTTGGAGCGGCGGATCTTTGCACAAATGAATTGACAATAGAGGCAAAAAGAGGCATAGTCCTCCGCCTTGAAATGTCACCGAACAAAAAGATTTGGGAGTTAGACCCTTGGCGAATATCAAATCTGCTAAGAAGCGTGCGATCCAGTCTGAAAAGCGTCGCCAGCACAACGCAAGCCGTCGCTCTATGATGCGCACCTATATGAAGAAAACTGCTTCAGCAATTGCTGCAGGCGACAAAGAAGCGGCAACTGCTGCTTTTGCACAAGTTCAGCCTATTCTTGATCGTTCAGCCACTAAAGGCCTGATCCACAAGAATAAAGCAGCTCGTTACAAAGCAGCATTCTCAGCACAAATTAAAGCGCTGTAAGATTGCTCTTTGCATAGAGATAAAAAAAACCGGCCTTGGCCGGTTTTTTTTGCTTATCACTTGTTGCTTACCCAGGTGCTAACTCACGGTTTCGCTGCAGTAGAGATCATGTAAAAGCTGAATGACGGCAACGACTTCATCACTTTTTAGCGAATAATATACCGTCTGCGCCTCTTTGCGCGTTGTCACCAGACCATCTTTTCGTAACCAAGCAAGATGCTGCGATAAGGCTGACTGGCTCAGAGGAACCCGCTCCACTAACTGCCCCACCGACAATTCACCTTGTAGTAAATAACACAGAATAAAAAGGCGTTTTTCATTGGCCATGGCTTTTAGCAGGCTGACTGCCTTAGGCCCATTCTGCTGCATGCGGGCTAAATCCATTCAACTTCCATCATCAGTTAATACTCAATGGCACGAGTCTAGCACGATCTTTATGCTAGCTTGTAACTAAACAAACAAGTGGCTGTAATCTGCCTCACAAATCCTTTTTACCGCTGGGTGCTGAATCATACGTTCCGCAAAGATGACGAAATATTCCTCTTTTACCACACTTAGCTCAGCAATTTGTATCGCTTGGCCCAAACGGGTGACTTCCTCAGCATAGGTCGTAGGCGCAATAAATAACGCTTGATGGCTAATCCCAAACGCTTTCATTAAGGCGGAATCGTCAAATTCTCCCAGAATATTAGGGACGATGCCTTGTTGATCAAACCACTGCGTTAACTTACGTCCCATTGCGGTTGATTTGCTAGGAATTAAGACTTTCTGTGTTGCTAAACGTATAGGTAACGGCACATCGAGGTCTTCTGCAGGATTTGAGGAATATAAGCTCATGCTACTTTCACCTAACTTGACGCTAAACAAGCCGGCCTGTTGGGTCGAATCTATCGGGCAGTCTGAAAGGATCATATCTAATTTATGCTCTGCGAGTTGCTCAAGCAGCATTTCATGCGTGGATTCAAAACAGCGCAGGTGGATAGCGTTATCGTGAGGTATCGCATGCAAGAGAATTTGGCTAATCAGCCGCTTCGATAATGCATCGGCAACCCCTACATCGAATAAGATATTCTCTTGCTGGCTGTAATTGACAATATCTAGCATTTCGTAGCTCAGACCAAACATACGATCAGCATATTTAAAAACCAGCTGGCCGAGCTCAGTGGGCTCCACGTAGCGCCCATTGCGTTTAGTGAGCTTGCCATTTAAGCGATGTTCCAGAGCCCTAATTTGCCCAGTAACGGTTTGTGGTGTTAAACAAAGCTTATCCGCCCCTTGGGTGATTGAGCCTTGCTTGCAGACCATCCAGAAGTAGTATAGGTGGTTGTAATTTAGGTGAGCCATGCTGATAGATAAAAAAACGCCAGACGAAGCAGCTTACGCTGCCTCTCTGGCGCCTTCAAGTGGCATACGCGTTTTAGTTTTTCACATCGTCTTTATCAAGCGGCTTTCTTACCCGCTCACCCGCTCGATGCTCTAAAGCACGCTCTGAGAAGCTTGAGGATTTATCCTGTTCTTCTCTATCAACCTTATCGACGTTCGATGTCACCATCGCCTTTCCAGCCGCGACACCTGCGCGATAAGCTTGGCAAACATCGCTTTGGTCTTGCTTTCCGTTGCAATACATATTTTGGTTTACCGCCATGGCAGAGCCAGAAACGGTAACCAGGCTAGTAATCAACGCCAGTATTACCTTCTTCATACTCGTCTCCTTGTTCATCTGTAAGCGCGCTGGCTGGTGGCAGTGCAAAGTGCAACACTACGTAGCCAATCACGGCCGCTAACGTCGATCCTATCAAGATACCAAGACGAGAGAGTGTGACGAACTCGCCATTCACACCAACAAAGGCCAGTGATGAGATGAAGATAGACATGGTGAAACCAATACCACAGAGCACTGACACGGCAAAGATATGGGTGAAATTCACGCGTGCTGGCAGTTTGGCAATACCTAATTTCACTGCGGCCCAACTAAAGGTAAAGATCCCAAGTGGTTTACCCAGAAGCAAGCCCAAGGCAATACCCAGCGGCAACATTTGCGTCAAGTTAGCCAGTGATACACCGTCAAGCGATACCCCAGCATTCGCGAACGCAAAAATAGGCAGAATCAGATACGATACGTATGGATGCAGCGCATGTTCCATTTTTTTCAATGGCGAGGGAGCATCATCCGTTTTACCTTTAAGCGGGATGGCAAAACCAAGCACCACACCGGCAAGCGTCGCATGAACGCCCGATTGCAACACGCTGAACCATAAAATCAGTCCAACCACGACGTACGCAGGAATACTGGTCACTTTGCGCATATTCATCGCCACCAGTACCACAGTGGCTATAAAGGCTGACGCAAGGGCAACCAGCGATAAATCGCTACTGTAAAACAGGGCAATGATCACAATCACCCCAAGATCATCAATGATCGCCAATGCCAGTAAGAATACTTTTAACGCAAGCGGGACACGATTACCCAACAACGCCAACACACCGAGCGCAAACGCGATATCCGTAGCAGCCGGGATAGCCCAACCAGACACGGCCAGTGGGTCGCCCCAGTTGAACGCCAAGTAAATCAGTGCGGGGGCAAGCATACCTCCGATCGCTGCAACCGCAGGGAATGTGGCTTTGTCTTTTGAGTTTAGCGCACCTTGAACCAACTCACGTTTGACTTCCAAACCAATCAACAGGAAAAAAATCACCATCAGGCCATCGTTGATCCAATGACCAACGGATAAGCCTGCTACATAGGTATGAAGCGTGCTGTCATATAAAGGCTGTAAATCCGAGTTCGCTACGAACATCGCTAATACCGCCGCTACAATCAGCACAATACCTCCTGCGGATTCCATTTTCAGAAACTGACGAATGACATCAGTCATTTAAAGCACTCCATACAATAAAAGTGGATTTCAGTAGTCTAGACAGTCAGACCACTTTTAGAAAAATCGTTTGTTCTGATAGTAAACATCGGGAAAACCGATATTAAAACTAACTTACCATTGATTTATTCGTAGTCTAACGCTTTTATATCCTGTTTACCGATTGATAGCTTAACGCTTTCTCTCTGTCATAATGTCGATTTCAACCTTGTTGTTACATTTTTATCTCTGTTTTTTCCATCCGTGTATTTAGGGACAAATAACTTTAGGAATCAGGGGTATAACAGCACTTTTGCTGCGGCATATCCGTGCCAAGATCGTATTTTCAACTCACTGCAGTATTTATGTCATATTTCTGAAATATTCCCTTTTTACTATCGCCCCAGATTTTGCTTTGACACTAAACTGACATCTAACTGTCACGGAGATATCTTATGACTCCCCATGCTACAGCAGTAGAGGCAACTCAGAGCTCCTCAAATTGGTTCCGTTGGACCAAACTTGCCGTCATGCTTTACCTCCTGCTCGTGGCCGTTGCCATGGTAGGAAGCGGTTTCAAATGGGCCGTAGGCGACGAAGCGAAGACGCTCTTTGCGTTTGCGTCTCATCCCGTAGCTGGTTTAATGATTGGTATTGTTGCCACTGCACTGATTCAGTCTTCAAGTACCGTGACGTCAATCATCGTCGGCATGGTCGCGGGTGGTTTGCCAGTTGAAGCGGCGATTCCCATGGTAATGGGAGCCAACGTGGGTACCTCAGTGACTAATACTATCGTCAGTTTAGGCCATGCCCGCTGTAAAGTAGAGTTTAGTCGTGCCTTTAGTTGTGCCACTGTTCATGATTTCTTTAATCTCTTTGCCGTGGCTATTTTTCTCCCACTCGAAATGGCATTTGGAATACTGAATAAAATTTCTGGATGGTTGGTGTCGCCACTGGCACAAGCGAACGATGTGAGTATCAAGGGGTTAAACTTTATTAAGCCATTGACCAAACCCGTCGTTAATGCCGTGCAATCGCCCTTGGATGCTATCTTTCCGGGCAACATTGGTGGCTTCTTGATGATTGCCATGGGCATTGTCACCATTGTCATTGCCATCACCGTGATGGGTCGCGTGATGAAAAAACTGATGGTGGGTCGGGCAAAAGACATGCTTAAAAATGCTATCGGTCGCGGTCCATTGCACGGTATTTTCTCAGGCTCAATCGTCACTGTGTTGGTGCAATCTTCATCAACGACCACCAGCTTGATAGTGCCATTGGTTGGCTCAGGCGTGTTAAAGGTACGTGATATTTATCCATTTACGTTGGGCGCAAATATTGGTACCTGCATTACCGCGTTACTTGCCGCCACAGCCGTCACAGGCGAGTTCGCCGTCTTTGCGCTGCAAATTGCATTAGTACACCTTAGCTTTAATATCCTAGCCACCGCGCTTATCTTTGGGGTGCCGTTTTTACGCGAATTACCGCTCAAAGGTGCAGACTTATTGGGCAAAATGGCCGCCAAATCAAAAATGGCCGTCCTCGTTTATATCAGCATGGTCTTTGTTGTGATCCCAGGCAGCWTCGTCTTCTTATCCCAATAAGCCTGAGATATAGGTCGCACACAAAAAAACGCAGCCAGATGGCTGCGTTTTTTTATTGAAAATTGGCTCAAGATGACACCAAGTCGTCTCGTTAACGTTACTGCCTATCAAACAGCAATGCGTTAAACAGCTATGTGTTAAACCGCAATCGGCGCTTTAATGGTCGGATGCGGATCGTAGCCTGCAATCTCAAAGTCATCGATTTTATATTCAAAGATAGAGGCAGGCTTGCGTTTAATGGACAATGTCGGCAACGCACGCGGTTCACGCTTTAGCTGTTCATGGACAATATCATCGGTCAGATGGTTATGATAAAGGTGAACATCACCGAAGGTATGGACAAAATCACCGACCGCTAGGTCGCACTGTTGCGCCACCATATAGGTGAACAGCGCATAGCTGGCAATATTAAACGGCACACCCAAGAAGTAGTCTGCACTACGCTGATAAAGCTGGCATGATAGCTTGCCATCCGTCACGTAGAACTGAAACAAACAATGGCAAGGGGCCAAGGCCATTTTGCCTTGCTCCGCGTTCTCTGACGGGCTGATGGATTCATCCGGTAAATCGGCAGGGTTCCACGCAGTAATAATATGGCGACGCGAGTTGGGTTTAGTTTTAATTTGCTCGATCAATTGCGCAATCTGATCCACGGTTGAGCCATCTGGACACACCCAAGAGCGCCACTGAGCACCATAAACGGGACCGAGATCACCTTGCTCTGTGGCCCATTCATCCCAAATACGTACCTTGTTGTCTTGTAAGTACTGGATGTTAGTCTCGCCGTTAAGAAACCACAAAAGCTCGTGGATAATCGCTCGGGTATAGAGTTTTTTGGTCGTTAACAGTGGAAAGCCTTCAGCAAGGTCGAACCGTAGTTGGCGTCCAAATATCGATCGCGTTCCGACACCAGTGCGATCTCCCCTATCTGTCCCATTATCGAGAATATCCTGCATCAACGCCTGATACTGCTTCATAGTGTTTCCTATCATTGACCGAACAAACAAAAGGCACCGCATAGGGTGCCTTGGTGTGATAAACAGTATATCTGATTACGCGACATTAATCATGGTGCAGGCCTGCGCTTGTAAGCCCATAGAATCATCAATGCGCCTGCCACAATCATTGGCAACGAGAGTAGCTGCCCCATGCTTAACAGATCACCAAACAGTCCAAGATGTGCATCTGGCTCGCGGAAATACTCCACGGTAAAGCGGAATGTGCCGTAACCGGCCAAGAAAAGCCCCGAGACCGCCCCCATTGGGCGTGGCTTTTTAATGTACATATTGAGGATCACAAATAACGCGACGCCTTCTAATGCAAACTCATAAAGCTGCGAGGGATGGCGTGGCCACGGGCCCCCGGTTGGAAAGACCATTGCCCAAGGCACATCCGTGACGCGCCCCCATAGCTCACCGTTCATAAAGTTGCCCAACCGGCCAGCGCCAAGGCCGAATGGTACTAACGGCGCAATAAAGTCAGCCACGGTAAAAAAGTGGCGCTGCGTTTTACGTGCATACCATGCCATGGCGGTGATCACACCCAACAGACCACCATGGAACGACATGCCTCCTGTCCATACTTTGAACAAAAACAAGGGGTCGGCGATAAAAGCATCCAATTGGTAAAAAAGCACATAGCCAATGCGTCCACCCAATACCACGCCAAGAAAGCCGGCAAACAGCAGATCGCTGACTTCTTCTTTGTTCCAACCACTGTTGGGTTTTGTCGCACGATGGTTTGCCAGCCAAAGAGCAAACACAAACCCTAACAAATACATCAACCCGTACCAGCGTACCGCAATGGGGCCTAACTCGATTAATATCGGGTCGATTGACGGAAAGGTGAAATAACCTTCAGCCATGAATTTGATCCTTTATTTCAATAACATGCTAGCGCCGACAATAACAAGAAAGACGGCAAAAATACGTTTTATTTGCTCAGTAGGTAACTTCACCGCAAGCTGCGCGCCTACCCGTGTCATCCACACAGACGTGGAAACCACCCCGAGCAACGCGGGTAAATACAAGTATCCGACACTGAGTGGCGGTAAGGGTTCCGTCTGTCGCCAGCCCAACCACACAAAGCTAATCATGCCACCGAACGCTAATACCGCTCCCCCCGCTGAGGCACTACCTATTGCTTGATGCATGCTGACCCCACGCCAGTGTAAATATGGAACAGTAAAGGATCCGCCACCAATGCCTGCCAAGCTAGAAAGCGTCCCAATCAAGGTTCCAGTCGCAGAAAGCCGCCACCAATGCGGCAATGGGCGCGCTTGATAGACGCGGCGATTAAGTAACATTTGCAGTGCCATCGCAAGCACAATCACACCAAATAAACGGGGTAGCCAATCAGGAGGCAGCAAGTCAGCAAATCCGGCCCCAAGACTACCGCCTAACAGCATGCCAGGAACAAGCGCTTTGACCGCCTCGACATGCACATTACCTAAGCGAAAATGCCGCCATGCCGACGCACTTGAGGTCAAAACGATCGTTGCTAACGACGTCGCCAGAGCAATGGGCATCACCACCGTCGGTGAAATGCCAAAAACCGGCAATAGAAACGTTAAAGCGGGTACCACCACCAGTCCACCGCCAATGCCAAGCAGCCCTGATAAGGTACCTACGCACGCACCGACTAGCATGCAGACCACAAACAACAACAGTGTTAGGCCAGTGATCATCGCATTTGTCCGATTTTGACTAGCGCATCAAGCCCATGTTCAGCCAGAAAGGCTTCGGTCGATGCCCGAATCGCATCAGGGTCGTCTAATGTCAGCATAGTATTCGCCTGCACCACTAGCGCCTCATGCGGTAATCGACTTAACAGATATTTGATTTTGGCGACATTCCGAGTGTTCATACTCAGTTGCTGGTAACCCAATCCCACTAATAATGCTGCACCCACAGGATCGCCGGCCAACTCACCGCAGACACTTACCGGTAATTGATGGCGCGCACCCATGGTTGCAATGGATGATAAGGCATGGAGTACTGAAGGATGCAGGGCATCAAAAATATCCGCGACCCGCGCATTATTACGATCAACGGCGAGTAAATATTGGGTCAAGTCATTGGTCCCTACCGATAAAAAATCGATATCACGCGCGATATTATCCAACTGATACAAAATAGAGGGGACTTCGACCATGATCCCGAGCATAGGGAGATTAACGCTCTCACCCGTGCTCTCGGCCTCTTGGCTGACCTCTTGATACGCGCGGCTGACCAAGGTTTTCGCTTCCAATAACTCATTGCGGCCAGAGATCATTGGCAGTAGTAACTTAAGGTTATTTAAACCTATGCTCGCGCGTAACATGGCACGGACTTGGATCAAAAAGATATCCGGATGATCCAAGCTGAAGCGAATACCGCGCCACCCCAGAAAAGGATTATCTTCTTCCACACTTAGGTAAGGAAGCGGCTTATCCCCACCGATATCCAACGTACGCATCACCACAGGCTTATCAGGGTAACTGGCAAGAATGGCGCGATACTGTTTCACTTGTTCGTCTTCAGAGGGGAACCGGCGTAACATTAAAAAAGGGACTTCAGTGCGAAAAAGTCCTACACCATCCACCCCTTGATTAATCGCAATTTGACTATCGGCACTAAGACCGGCATTTAAATGGACCTCAACCCGGGTGCCGTCTTGGGTTTGTCCCGGGCTGGCCAGTGCTGTCTCAAAGGTCGATTGTAAGCTGGCTTCTTCTTGCACTAATTGCAGGTATTCGTTGATCAAGGCCTCGGCAGGCTCGATCATTAATACCCCTTTGTGTCCATCGAGGATAACGGTTTTGTGGTGCAAGCGTGAGGGAGAAAAGCTGACCCCCATGATCGCAGGGATCCCCAATGCCCGCGCGAGAATGGCAGCATGAGAATTAGCCGCTCCCTGTTCGGCGACAACGCCTGCCAGTAAGGTACGAGGAATCGAAGCCAGCATACCGGCTGTCAGCTCGTGAGCCAGTAACACAACCGGTGATGAAATTGCTGGAGCACTGCCAGCCGGGGCCATCAAAAAATAGAGTAATCGCTGACCCAGTTCTTTTATATCGTCTGCGCGCGCTTTGAGATAAGGATCGTCCATCAGGGAAAAGCGCGTGGAAAAGGCCTCCACAGTTTGTCGCACGGCCCACGTCGCTTCATCACCTTGCTGGATCCTGACCGTTATGTCTTCTCGCAACATGGGATCATTGAGCAGATGTACAAACAGATCAAAAATCGCTAATGCGTCTTTTTGTAGCTCCTTATCAAAGCGCTTACGCAAACGCCGGAACTCGGTACTGGCCTCATCAATCGCGGTGTCTAAGCGGTCGAGCTCTCGCGACACATCGAGACTGCTTGCCGGAGCAACGTCTTCTAGCCTTGGTTGCGACTCGTCGCACCAAGCTTGAGCAATACCGATCCCCGGTGACGCCGGCATCCCTTCAAGTAAAATAGGCGATCGGGTACCTTGCCACCCCCCTTGCGCATCCGCATGGGCAAATACCACCGCCAACTGCGCGGCTAAGGTGACAAGAAACGACTCTTCACTTTGATCAAATTGACGCGGTTGGTGTTGCTGAACGACTAATACGCCCAGCACCTTTTTGCGATAAATAATGGGCGTACCCAAAAAAGATTGAAACGCGTCTTCTCCTGTCGCTGGAAAAGGTCTAAAAGCAGGATGTCGTCGTGCATAAGCGAGGTTTAAAGGCTCAGCCCGTTGACCGACCACGCCAACCAACCCGTCACCAAACGACATCGACACTTGCGCCGACGGATCGAGCCCCTGCGTTGCCATCAGATCAAAGCTTTGTTGCTCAAAGTTGGCGAGATAGACAGAGCAGCACTCGGTACGCATTGCCAAGCAGGTTTGTTGCACCAACGTATGCAGCGCCTGATCGAGATCGGCTGACATTGCAACGCTTTGCACAATATTCCTTAACTGCGTGAGCACCGAGTTTCTCCTTTACCCTCGCTTATTTTTACGTCGAGGTTTGCGTTCTTTAAAAGGCATCGCAAGCGGCGCAAACTCTTTCATTGCACGCCGATAGACTTCACGCTTAAATGCCACGACTTGACGCACAGGGTACCAATAACTGACCCAACGCCAGCCATCAAATTCAGGTGTCCCGCCACGCAAAACGTTCACGTGTGACTCATCACACTCAAGCTTAAGCAAAAACCATTTTTGCTTTTGCCCAATACATACGGGTTTAGAATCCCACCGCACCAAGCGTTTCGGTAATTTATAACGTAACCAATGTCGACTAGTCCCCAAGATGCGCACATCTTTTTTGGTCAGTCCAACTTCTTCATACAATTCACGATACATGGCTTGCTCAGGACTTTCTCCTTCATCAATACCACCTTGTGGAAACTGCCATGAATGCTGACCATATCGACGAGCCCAGAGTACTTGACCGTGGCCGTTACAAATTACTATCCCCACATTGGGACGATAGCCATCGCCATCAATCACTGGACAACCTCAATGATAAATCTCTACTGAACCTGATTTTTTCACAAAAAGCGGCTGAGGGTAAACAAACATTGTGGATTGACCTTCTTTTTTGCGCTCTCGTCGCCATCTGAGGATAACTCACCCTCTAACAGGAAGTTATAAACATAGCAATGAGAGTTTGCGCACATTTATTCACGCTTTCTGTGGATAGATTTGTGAAGAAGCCTAGAAAAAGTGCATTAAAGCATCAGGCATCGATCATCTAACGGAAATAAATATTGTCATAAAAATAAAATAAATCATTAAATTCAAAAATTTAAACGTAAACTGCTAAGATGGGATCCTTGGCAAGATCTGACGATCATTAAATACGCACAGATCGCTCAAAGATCCACCAGCTAGTGCATTATCCACATCAACAGCTCAAAAAATCGACAGTTCAGCTCTTTTGTCCATTTTAATCTGATTTTTATTACTGTATATATGATCATGCGCCTCATTTTACGCGCATAAAATGATGGCCATGTGGATAACTAAAGGACAGTCATGACATTCTCTCCCCAAGGATCCAGTTGCAGCACTGATGACAGTCCTCGATAATGTACGACCGTTATGCCCATAAACAGGATCGAGCCACTGTGATACATCCTCCTGAGTCTGAACAGATACTGATGGACCGAGCACTAGAGCTTGCAGGTCTGACGCTGGGTGAAGTGAGCCAGTCACTAAGGATAAGCTGTCCGGAAACACTCTCTCGGGAAAAAGGCTGGATCGGTATGTTACTCGAGACCTGTTTAGGTGCCAATGCGGGGAGTAAGCCTGAACAAGACTTCGCGCATTTAGGGATTGAGCTAAAAACCATTCCCGTCAACCAAAACGGTAAGCCTCTAGAAACAACCTTTGTCTGTGTCGCGCCACTCACTGGGATTGCGGGGGTACGTTGGGAAACCAGCCATGTAAGACAAAAACTATCACGCGTGTTATGGGTCCCCGTGGAAGGCGAGCGTGATATTCCCGTGGCGAAGCGACGGATAGGGACCCCCCTGCTGTGGTCTCCTAGCTCAGAAGAAGACGCATGCTTACGCGCCGACTGGGAAGAATTAATGGATTGGGTGGCATTGGGACGCGTGACTGAAATCACGGCACGTCAAGGCCAATACCTACAATTGCGGCCCAAGGCTGCTAATGGCAGCGTACTCACCGACGCCTTTGGATCTCATGGCGAGCCAATCCGAACGCTACCACGTGGGTTTTATTTACGGACACAATTTACCCACCAGATCCTGAGCCGTTACTTCCTCGATCCGCAATAATAGCGCCTTAAAATCGAATCGGCATGTCTTCGCGACACCCAGGCTCCCCACCGGTCGCGAACTCATCATAGGGATCCATTAAGCGTAACACGCCCTGTTCAATGCCAAGCGCCTTGAGCTTATCCCCCACTTGTCCCACATGATCAAACTGCATCACTTCGCCGGTTTGAGCGGAACGTAACGGCTCGAGCTGCTTCTTGATTTCGACTTCTACCGAATACTTGGCGCCTCCCGCATGAGCCATGATGTAGCATTGCGGACATGACTGGGGATCCGCGCGCATCCACGCCTTGAGTTGTGCATAGTTCATTTGACTTTCCTCTTGTCGCTTTCTTTGGCGCCTGTTGCTACCTGACCCAATACACCCCATCGCCCGGCAATTCATGGCGTCACCCATACAAGTAATGGTTAAAGTTTGCACACCTGTCAAGCCGAGCGGTGCGGTTAAATCGCTTTCGATTAAAGGCAAAATTCTCTACTATGGACTGCCATAGGTCGATTGCAGACAAGGAGACAGGATGCAATACCACCGTTTGCCCCATTCCTCGCTAGACGTGAGTAAAGTGTGTCTTGGCACAATGACATTTGGTGAGCAAAATAGTGAAGCCGACGCGCATGCTCAGCTCGATCTTGCTTTTGAGCGCGGTGTTAATTTTATCGACACCGCAGAGATGTACCCCGTCCCCCCAAGCCAACCTACACAAGGTTTAACCGAGCAATATATCGGTAACTGGCTGGAAAAGTCGGGAAAGCGCGATCGTGTGATCCTCGCCACTAAAGTGGCTGGGCCGCGCAATGTTCCTTACATCCGTGACAACATGTCGCTCAACCGACGTCATGTGCATCAAGCCGTTGAAGATAGTCTGACGCGACTGAAAACCGACTATATCGATTTGTATCAAGTCCATTGGCCGCAACGGCATAATAACTGTTTTGGTAAGCTCAATTATCCTTATCAAGACGAGCATTCTGGGGTGACGATTTTGGATACCTTGGATGCACTGAACGAGCTAGTACAAGCGGGAAAAATCCGTTATATCGGCGTTTCTAATGAAACCCCTTGGGGCGTGATGCGCTATTTGCATCTGGCAGAGAAGCACAGCCTCACACGTATTGTCTCTATTCAGAATCCGTATAACCTGCTTAACCGGACGTTTGAGGTGGGGCTCTCTGAGATCAGCCACCAAGAAGGGGTGGAGTTATTGGCTTACTCACCGCTTGCCTTTGGCGCACTGAGCGGTAAATATTTGCAAGGTGCACGTCCAAAAGGCGCACGCTGTACACTGCATCAACGCTTCGCCCGTTATTTTACTGAATCAGGGCAAAAGGCCACACAAGAATACGTCGATCTGGCTCAGCGTCATGGTCTTGATCCGGCGCAAATGGCGCTGGCGTTTGTGAATACGCGTCCCTTTGTCGCCTCTAACATTATTGGCGCCACCACACTCAAACAGCTAGAGAGCAATCTCGACAGCTTGGATCTGACACTGAGTGATGATGTGCTTGCCGGTATTGATGAGATCGCTAACCGCTACCCTAACCCCTGCCCTTAGATCGCAAACGGCAACCCCTTGGGGTTGCCGTCCATTCCATGTAATCTGGCCGTATTATCCAACCGCAACCGGAAATCTGATGCGAACAAAAGCAGATAGATGGCGCCATGCTATCGGTTTTGAACTAACGGGCTTGATCTTGGTGGTCTTGGGGCTCAATTGGATACTTGGGGCTGGGATCGGTCACCTTGGCGTGATGGGGGCGATTTTTTCAGTTCTCGCCACCTTCTGGAATTATGTCTACAACATTGGCTTTGATAAAGCGATGTTAGCGCGGCGGGGCTCGGTGATCAAAACCCTCCCCTTGCGTCTGTTGCATGCTGTGCTTTTTGAGGCTGGGCTTCTGGTCGCCACTATCCCCTTTATCATGTGGTGGCTGTCGATGAGCTTTTGGCAAGCTCTGAGCATGGATATTGGGCTCGTCATTTTTTATCTGATTTATGCGTTTGTTTATAACTGGCTGTATGACTATTTGTATCCGATCCCAGCTCCCCACTCAAAACAAGGCTGAGTACATCAACCTTCATAGAAATACGTCAAAAGGTTTATTGACGAAACGTGCGTGGCGCGGGGATCAAATTGTGTTTATTTAAAAGCCGATACATGGTCGCACGTGAAACACCGAGCTCTTTAGCCGCGGCCGATACTTGTCCCTTATTTTCCTCTAGCACAGCAATTAACGCATCGCGTTCCGACTCTTCACGGATTTTACGTAAGCTTTGTTTATAATCTCCCTGATGAGGCAAATCTAAGTGCTCCGCATCAATCACCAGATGATCGGCCAGCAATACCGCACGCTTCACCTGGTTGATAAGCTCGCGCACATTGCCCGGCCACGAGTAACTGCTCAGTATGCGCTTGGCTTCATCAGAAAAGGTTTGTGCTTGCGTATTATATTGGCGTGCAAACTTAAGCAAAAAATACTCTGCTAACTCAGGCACATCGGACTGGCGATCTTTGAGCGCTGGCATATTAATGCGCAGCACATTCAATCGATAATACAAGTCTTCGCGAAATAATCCTTCGGCGACACGCTTTTCTAAATCCATATGGGTGGAGGCAATCACGCGCACATCGAGATCACGATTATATTGGTCATGGGTGATATCCAAGGTGCCTTCTTGCAGCAAATGCAGTAAGTGCCCTTGTAAGTGCAGGGGTAAGTCGCCAATTTCATCAAAAAACAAGGTGCTTTTATGACACTGGCGGATTTTCCCTGGTATCTTTTCATCGCCCAGCAACGCATGCTGCATCGACGCATCGGCTAACGCCGAGCATTTCACCGACTCAAACGGCGCTTTCGCACGAGTAGAGGCATGATGAATCGCTTGTGCCACTAGCTCTTTACCAGTACCGCTCTCGCCGGCGATTAACACAGACACATCAGTTGGCGCGACACGACGTACTTGATCACGCAACTTTTTCATCGCCGGGCTCGTTCCCTCTAGTCCCATATCACTGTGGTCACCGAGTTGTGGCCAGACATGGCGCTCAAGACGCAGCATACCGAGTTGGTGACCAATGGTACTCATCAGTTGCGAATTAGGAACAGGCGAAGTGAAGTAGTCAATACAGAAACTGACAATAAACTGGCAGATCGCTTCATTAGTAAGCTGATTTTCTCTCACCAAGGCTAGCCAACGCACCTGCTTGTTACGGTTAACTAGCGAAGCGACACCATTGAGGCTAAAATCGTTACGGCTGAGATCGACAATACCAATACAAGGGCCGATATCTTGTAACAATGACTGCGCAGCACGCAAATCATAGCAGCGATGACAATGCCAGCCAGCTTGCTCAAGGGTTGCCAGCCAAGGCTCATAAGCGCCACCGACCACCACGAGTGAGCTTAAGGTTTTGCCACTCCCTGCATCAAATCCCATAACACCTGCCTTACATCCAGTCTGTCATACTACTTGCCAAACAAAGCCTTATTATAAAGATGGTCGATTTTAAATCTGTCTCAATAAAGAGACATCAGCTGAACACCATAAGCATTATTTTAGTCAAATATACGAATAAACCCGATAAAATGTTGAGTTTTTGGCCTAAATATCGGGTATAAGGCACAAAAAAAGCGGCTCTATGAGCCGCTTCCATGGTGGTCTTTCCAGTTTTAGCTACCTTGTTGAGGGCGCATCGCTGGGAACAAAATCACATCGCGAATGGTATGTGTATTGGTAAAGAGCATCACCAGACGATCAATGCCAATCCCCTGCCCTGCCGTTGGCGGCAAGCCATGTTCAAGCGCATTAATGTAATCGGCATCGTAATACATGGCCTCATCATCACCTGCATCTTTGGCATCAACTTGGGCTTTGAAGCGCGCATCTTGATCTTCGGCATCATTCAACTCCGAGAAGCCATTGGCCACTTCACGCCCACCCACGAAGAATTCAAAACGGTCAGTCACGAATGGGTTGTCATCATTGCGACGAGCCAATGGTGAGATATCCGCTGGGTATTCGGTAATGAAGGTCGGCTGAATTAATTGTGGCTCCGCCGTTTCACCGAAGATTTCTTCAAGTAACTGGCCAGCCGTCCAAAACGATTCGACACTGATATTCAGTGATTTGGCAATGGCGGCTAGATGATCTCGCTCTTGCACATTCTCATCGTTCAGCGCTTGAATCTCAGCATGATCAGGGTTGTACTGCTTAATGGCATCAAGCATGGTAATGCGTGGGTAAGGCCCAGCAAAATTAATCTCATGTTCGCCATAAGGCATTACAGATTGCCCCATCACTTCCAGCGCCACACGCGATAACATATCTTCGGTGAGATCCATCAGATCGTTATAGTCCGCGTACGCCATATAGAATTCCATCATGGTGAATTCTGGGTTATGGCGTGGCGATAAACCTTCGTTACGGAAATTCCGGTTCACTTCAAACACACGCTCGAAACCACCGACAACGAGACGCTTGAGGTATAGCTCAGGCGCGACACGTAGATACATGTCGATATCTAACGCATTATGATGAGTGGTAAATGGACGTGCTGTTGCCCCACCTGGGATAACGTGCATCATCGGTGTTTCCACTTCCATAAAGTGTTTTTCTACCATGTAGTTACGAATGGCAGTCACCACACTTGAACGCACTTGGAATGCGTGACGTGACTCTTCGTTGACAATCAAGTCGACATAACGTTGACGATAACGCAGCTCTTGATCAGCCAAGCCATGGAATTTTTCTGGCAACGGACGCAATGCTTTGGTCAGTAGCTGGTAACGCTCCATGTTGACATACAGATCGCCTTTGCCCGACTTATGCAACGCACCATGCACGCCAATAATGTCACCAATATCTAAGCCTTGATACTCGGCTTTCAGCGCTTTTTGTACGTCTTTCGAGGCATAGGCTTGCACACGGCCCGAGACATCTTGTACCACCATAAATGGCCCGCGCTTGGCCATAATACGGCCTGCGATCGTAACTTTGTGATCAAGTGTTTCAAGCTCGGCTTTGTCTTTATCGCCAAATTCAGCCTGCAGGTCGGCGGCAAGATGCTCACGACGAAAGTCGTTAGGATGGCCGTTTGCCTTACAGTTTTCACGAATGTGATTCAGTTTGGCGCGACGCTCGGCAATCAGCTTATTTTCGTCTGGTAACTGGTCAGTCATAAAAAACCCTTTACATTAAATCGTGATTACAGGCCAGATTTGAGGCTGGCTTCAATAAATTTATCTAAATCGCCATCAAGAACGGCCTGGGTATTACGGTTTTCAACACCGGTACGCAAGTCTTTGATGCGCGAATCATCCAAGACATAGGAGCGAATTTGACTGCCCCAACCAATATCCGACTTTGCATCTTCGTTGGCTTGTTTTTCCGCATTTTGCTTTTGTAGCTCAAGTTCAAACAGCTTGGCTCTTAGCTGTTTCATCGCTTGATCTTTGTTTTTGTGTTGCGAGCGATCGTTCTGACACTGCACCACGGTATTGGTCGGCACATGGGTAATACGGACCGCTGATTCTGTGGTGTTAACGTGCTGACCACCGGCCCCCGATGCGCGGTAAACATCAATGCGTAAATCAGAAGGATTGATCTCGATATCAATGTCGTCATCAATTTCAGGGTACACAAACGCAGACGCAAATGAGGTATGACGGCGCCCGCCAGAATCAAACGGCGACTTACGCACTAAGCGATGTACGCCTGTCTCCGTACGTAACCATCCGTAGGCGTATTCGCCCGATATACGCACAGTCGCCGATTTAAGCCCAGCGACATCGCCTTCAGATACTTCGATAACTTCGGTTTTAAAGCCTTTCGCATCCGCCCAACGGAGGTACATGCGGAGCATCATGTTGGTCCAATCTTGCGCTTCTGTGCCGCCAGACCCTGCTTGCAAGTCAATATAGCTATCGGATGCATCATGCTCGCCAGAGAACATACGACGGAATTCAAGCTTAGTGAGCTTTGCTTCAAGGTCAGCCAACTCAGGCTCAACTTCATCAAAGGTTTCTTGATCGTCTTCTTCGACCGCCAGCATCAACAGCTCGTTGACCTCTTCGCCCCCTTGGGTCAAGTGATCGATGGTTTCAACCACTGCCTCCAGTGAAGCACGCTCTTTACCCAGCGCTTGGGCACGTTGTGGTTCATTCCATACGTCGGGTTGTTCTAATTCGGCATTAACTTCTTCTAGACGCTCTTTTTTAGCATCGTAGTCAAAGATACCCCCGAAGGACATCGGTGCGTTCAGCGATATCCGCGAGGCGATTTTTGATTGGATTAATCTCAAACATGGTCAAGCATCTTCATTATTTGCGGAAATTTAACCGCCGAATTTTAGCGAATTGTCGCGCTAATAAACAGGGCGTGATGGAAAAAGCCGCACAATTAAGCCGGTTCAAGGTAAGAAACAATCAGCTGAGCACTGCGATTACCACGAAACTCATTGATATCCAGTCGATAAACGAGGTGAAGCGTTTTAACACTGGGATCCGGCCAGCGACGCACATCCACGTTAAATGCGATCGCATCTATCATGGTGCCACCACCTTCAGGCTCAACCATCAATTTTAAGTGTTTTCCTCCCACCAGCTTTTGCTGTAATACATGAAAGTTGCCATCGAACTGCGGCTCTGGAAACCCTTGTCCCCAAGGTCCGCCAGATTGAATGATCTCGGCAGTCTCTATCCCCAGCTCATGGCTTTGCAGCGCACCGTCGCTAAATAGTACCCCTTTTAGATCATCCTCACTGACCTGCTCGCGCACCTGCGCATCAAACTGCTTGGCGAACGTATCAAACTGTGCTTCGTCGATAGTCAGTCCCGCGGCCATCGCATGGCCGCCAAACTTTTTAATTAACCCGGGATTGAGCGTATCTATCCTATCTAGCGTATCACGCATGTGTAAGCCGGGAATCGAGCGTGCCGATCCTTTGATCAGCCCCTCGCCACCGTCGGCAAAGGCGATCACCGGACGATGAAATTGATCTTTTAAGCGCGACGCGAGAATGCCAATGACACCCTGGTGCCAATCGCGCTGAAATAAGGCCAGTCCCACCGGTAAATCTTGCTCAGAGTGTTCGGCAATCAAGCGCTCGCACCAAGCCACGGCTTCTTGCTTCATACCTTGTTCGATATCTTTACGCGTTTGATTTAACGCATCCAGCTCGGACGCCATCCGTCTGGCCGCATGGATGTTGTCGCACAGTAATAGCTCTACCCCGAAGGCCATGTCATCTAACCGYCCTGCCGCATTGATTCTGGGCCCTAGCGCAAAACCAAAATCACTGGCGACCAGTGTTGCCATATTGCGATTGGCGACCTCGATCAAGGCTTGAATCCCTGGCCGACAACGACCTGCTCGGATCCGCTGTAACCCTTGATGAACAAGAATGCGGTTGTTGCTATCAAGCGCCACCACATCCGCCACCGTGCCGAGTGCGACTAAATCGAGTAGCTCAGCCAGATTAGGGATAGCCAAACCTTGTTGCGTAAACCAACCTTGGTCACGCAAGTGCGCACGTAAGGCAAGCATTAAATAAAACGCGACCCCGACCCCTGCTAACGCTTTAGAGGGAAAGTGGCAGTCATCTAAATTCGGGTTAACCATCGCATCCGCATTCGGCAGTTGCTCGCCGGGCAAATGATGATCGGTTACCAATACGTGCATACCGAGGGCTTTGGCATGGGCAACACCTGCTAATGAAGATACGCCGTTATCGACGGTCATAATCAGCTCTGCGCCTCGCTCAGCGGCTTGATCAACCACCTCTGGGCTCAAGCCATAACCATCATCAAAGCGATTGGGCACCAAATAATCTACGCGTGTCGCGCCCATCATACGCAGTGCTTTCACTGATAGCGCCGATGAAGTCGCGCCATCAGCATCAAAATCTCCAACGATTAAAATAGACCGATGTGCCGCCAAAGCCTCGGCAAGCAAGTGTACGGCGGCATCGATCCCTTTGAGCGCTTGATATTGATAGAGCCCCGCTGCGCTGCGATTTAGCTCGCTATCTGTTTGTAGCCCACGGTGCGCATATAAACGCTGTAAGAGCGGAGGAATGGCATCGCTGAATGCTGGCGTGACTGACGGCGTCCGTCTTTTTATTTCTATCATGAAGTGATTACCAATTTGCGGATTAACCTCGAGGATGATGCGCTTGATGAAGCTGTTTCAAACGCTCCGTCGCCACATGGGTATAAATTTGCGTCGTTGAAAGATCACTGTGCCCCAACAACATCTGTACCACCCGCAAATCCGCACCATGATTAAGCAGGTGGGTCGCGAAAGCATGTCGAAGGACGTGTGGAGATAAATCATCGGTCTCAATACCGGCCAGTTGAGCATAATATTTAATTCGATGCCAAAAAGTTTGTCGTGTCATTTGCCGCGCGCGTTTGCTCGGAAAAAACACATCGGTGCTGGTTTGGCCCAATAAGACGGGACGACTGTAAGCTAAATACTGTTCGAGCCAATCCACCGCCGATTCACCCATCGGTACTAACCGCTCTTTATCGCCTTTCCCTGAGACACGCACGACACCTTGGCGGAGGCTCACGGTTTCAGTGGTGAGTTCAATTAATTCGGTTACACGTAGCCCGGTGGCATAGAGTAGCTCTAGCATCGCTTTATCTCGCAACTCTAACGGATCGCGCGTGTTCGGTGCCTCTAATAAATCGTCGATCTGCGCTTCAGTTAGATCTTTTGGCAATCGTTTAGGTTGTTTGGGACTTATCAGCGTCGCACTCGGATCGTCGGGACGCAACTTCTGACGGTATACATATTGAAAAAGCCGACGTAATGCCGAAACCATTCGGCTGCGAGAGCTGGACTGGTAGCCTTGTTCGTGTAACCAATACTGATAATCTTGTAAATCTTGCTTACTCACTGCCACCAATGCACGACGGTCGAGCCAGTGACAAAGCTTGAGTAAGTCGGCACGATAGGAATTTAAGGTATTCTCGGATAACCCGCGTTCCATCCACATGGCGTCCAGGAACTGTTCGATTAATTCAATGTTTTTATTCACGTTCAGCCTGCTTGGTTATAAATCGGAAAATACGTGGTTTGCCGGGGTAGGGACGACCAACATTATACAAAATGTCGCTAGCCCTTGCTGGATCAAATTGCCGTTCAACAGGTAAACTGCCCGCATGATAAACAACAGAGTCGCGCTATGAAAATCGGTCTTTTTTATGGCTCTACCACCTGCTACACCGAAATGGCCGCGGAAAAAATCCGTGATTTTATCGGTGACGATCTGGTCGAGCTCCACAATGTAAAAGAAACGCCGCTCGCCAAGATGGCAGACTATGACTTACTACTGCTAGGTATTTCCACCTGGGATTTCGGTGAGCTCCAAGAAGACTGGGAAGCCGTTTGGCAAGATATAGATAGCTTGCAGCTAAACGATAAAGTCATCGCCCTGTTCGGTTTAGGGGATCAGGAAGGCTACGCGGAATGGTATCTCGATGCCATGGGCATGCTTCATCAGCAGTTACAAGGTTGTGGCGCGCAGTTTATTGGCTACTGGCCAACCGCAGGCTACCGCTTTGATGCATCCAAGGCGGTGACGGAGGATGGCAAACAGTTTGTCGGCTTAGCCCTCGATGAAGACAGCGAATACGATCTCAGTGATGCGCGCATTCAAACCTGGTGCGAGCAAGTGCTGGTAGAATATCAGGCAATGCTGTAGCGCGCACTGCGCGCAATCAATCCTACGCTGAACACTTGCTAAGCGTGAGCGCTTGAATCGCCTAGGCGGTGATAGAGTTACCACTACCATAATAAAAAAACCGCGCTACTTGGCGCGGTTTTTATCTTAATGCAAGGCGATTACGCTTCGGCTAAGGCCGAGTCTCGGGCGCCAACAAACTTGGCCACCACCATGGCGACTAGCGTCGGCAGTAACCACGCCATACCGACATCAAACAATGGCAAGAAGTTGAAGGTGCTCATATCGACTCCCATTACTTTTACCGCATCGAGTAAGCTAAATACCAAGGCAACGCCCATCACTAAACGATAACCCAGTGCTGGATTCGGCAACCAGCGACGAATAAAGGTCAAGCCAATCAGGGCAATCGCGACGGGGTATAAAGCGAACAACACCGGAACGGAAATGGCGATTAACTGCTTTAGGCCAACATTGGCAACCACGGCACAGACGGTTGCTATCACTACCACCCAGCGGCGGTATGTCCATGAAGTCAGTGAGCTAAAATAGTCTGCACATGCGCTGACCAAGCCAATTACCGTGGTCAAACACGCCAAACCGATGATGGCGGCAAGGATCATTTGTCCAACCGGACCAAACAGCGCATCCACATAGGCGGCCATGATTTCGCCACCGTTTTGTGTCCCCTGTGCCACCACACTCGCGGTTGAACCTAAATAAAACAAGGAAACATAGACAAACGCTAAGCCTGCGGCAGCAATAATGCCGGCGTAAATCAGATACATGCAGGTCGCTTTGTTGTCTTCAATACCTTTTTTGCGGATAACATCGACAATCAACATACCAAACATCAAGGCGGCGAAGGTATCCATGGTGTTATACCCTTCAAGAAAACCGGTCGTCAGCGCATTCTCAACGTAACTTCCTTGCGCGGCGGCCACCTCACCTTGTGGATTAACAATCACCGCGATCGCCAAGATCGCTAATGCCGCAAATAATAAAGGCGTCAAGAATTTACCGATCGTGTCGATCAGTTTTCCTTGCGAAAGAGAGAAAAACATCGCGGTGGCGAAAAAGACAACAGAAAACGCACCCAGCTCAAGCTGTCCAGGCGATGACAAAAAAGGCTTAAAACCAATCTCGTAAGCGACCAATCCGGCACGAGGAGCCGCAAAAGCCGGGCCAATGATTATAAAAATCAACACGGCCATCAGGGTCGCGACACCGGTTGGCAAATCACGAGTGAGCCCTTTCCAGCCCCCTCCTGCGATGGCAACGGCGATAATACCAATCAGCGGAAGACCGACGGCAGTGATCAAAAATCCGATCATGGCGGCGATGTAATGGTCGCCAGCTAACATGCCAGCTTGTGGTGGAAAGATTATATTTCCCGCGCCTAAGAAAAAGGCAAAGGTCATAAAACCTAACGCTAAAATATCTACTAATTTTAAACGTTTAGTCACGATGAATACCTACAGCTTTAGAGGGTGTTTGCAAATGAATAATCTTTCGCCCATCTGAAACGCTGATTTATAATATTTTGTTTCAGACGATAGGCGGAATGCAGAATAATGAACAAGTTCCCTGTCACAGTAAAGGCATTGGCAAAAAACCTTGTGATCTTCTGCTTTAGCAATAACAATCAGCTCAATAAACTGGCTAAATAATTATCTCTGGCATTTTTCAATAACGATATCTTGCAACATTCTGATCACATTAGAGCAAAAAATGCTATCGGCTTGCTGACCAAACTAGAGAGACACTGAGCATCTTGTGAGTCAATTTCGATTTAAACAGTTCACGATTGAACACAGTAACTGTGGCATGAAAGTCAGTACCGACGGGGTGCTGTTAGGGGCGTGGGCCGAACCGAATCAGGCACAACACAGTTTAGATATAGGGACTGGCACCGGATTATTAGCCCTTATGTTGGCACAACGTTTTCCTAACCTGGCAATGACAGCCGTCGACTATGACGTGTCAGCGTTTCACTGTGCATACGACAATGTGGCAAGGTCACGGTTTGTGGATCAAATTCAGGTACAACAGACCGATATCAACACCTATCGCAGCCCGCATCTATGGCCTCACATTGTGTGTAATCCGCCGTATTTTACCAGTGGTATTTCATCAAAAAACAAGCAACGTGCGATCGCCAGACACACGCAAACGCTTAGCCATGAAGATTTAGTTCACTGCTTGGCTCGTCTTTTAACGCCAACAGGATGTGCTGATCTGATTTTACCCCTCAAAGAAGCCGAGGCGTTGATCGAACAGGCCGCTGAATGTGGTCTCTACTTACGCCGCTATGTCCGCGTGAAGCCAAGCTCGAATAAACCGCCATCACGATTATTGTTCACTTTAAGTCCCACGACGGGAACGCTAAGATCTGATACGATCACCGTGCGTGATCAACATGGCAACTACACCCAAACGTTTGCCGCCTTGACGCGCGCGTTTTATCTCAAATTGCCGTAAGCAAAACATCGCAGTGTAGGACAACCCGTATTGGTGATGACGCGCTGCCTATTTACACCATTTGCGTCTATAATGCCGCGCTTAACTATCCTTGGAGAATTACCCTGTGCGAAGCTTTGCCGAACTAGAGCTGGATCCTGAACTGCTCAGTGCACTCGACGATATGGGCTATCAGCGCCCAACGCTTATCCAA
Organism: Salinivibrio sp. IB643; assembly: GCF_001996105.1. NCBI lineage: Bacteria > Pseudomonadati > Pseudomonadota > Gammaproteobacteria > Vibrionales > Vibrionaceae > Salinivibrio > Salinivibrio sp. IB643. The sequence goes on along the minus strand of NZ_MUFF01000013.1, from coordinate 22,375 downwards.
TCGGAGGTCATCCCCCATGGTATGGATGGGCGCGACATCCTCGCGTCGGCACCAACCGGAACGGGAAAAACCACGGCTTTTTTGCTGCCAATGCTGCAGCACTTGTTAGATTTCCCACGGCAAAAGCCAGGACCAGGCCGCGTGCTTATTCTGACCCCCACGCGTGAACTGGCAATACAAGTCGCTGATGAAGCGCGTGCATTAGCCAAAAACACAAGTCTAAAGGTGTTCACCATTACGGGCGGGATTTCGTATCAAGAGCACGCCGAGCAATTGGGAAAAACCCAGGATATTGTCGTCGCGACCCCAGGTCGCTTAATGGAGTACATCGAGGCAGAGCGTTTCGATTGTCGCGCCGTTGAGTGCCTTATTCTCGATGAAGCAGATCGCATGTTGGATATGGGCTTTGCCAATACGGTCAATCGCCTATCTGATGAGTGCCAACGTCGTCGTCAGACCATGCTATTTTCAGCAACGCTTGAAGGTCGCGGCGTTAGCGGATTCACTGACGGTCTTTTGGACGAGCCAGAGCTAATTGATGTCACCCCTCCTCGCCGTGAACGCAAAAAAATCACCCAGTGGTATTACCGTTGTGACGACCTCAATCATAAACGCGCGCTACTCAAAGCCATTGTGAACGATCAAGCGGCGCGCGCGATTGTCTTCATAAAAACACGTGAACGCTTGGCGGAACTTCGCGAGTATATGCAGTCACAACAACTCGAATGCGCCTGGATTCAAGGTGAAATGCAACAAGCCAAACGCAATAATGCCATCAGCCGTTTTAGTGAGGGAAAAGTGCGTATTCTCCTCGCGACCGATGTGGCCGCTCGCGGCATTGATGTGCCTGATATCACCCACGTGATTAACTACGATCTTCCGCGGACTGCCGATGTGTATTTACACCGTATTGGTCGCACAGCACGCGCGGGTAAGAAAGGATCTGCTATTTCGCTGGTTGAGGCCCACGATCAGCCCATGATGGATCGGATCACCCGTTATATGGATGAAGATATCAAAGAGCGAACCATTGATGGTTTGAAGCCAAAACATAAAAAAGCAGAGCACAAAAAGAAAAAAAAGAAGCAAAGCGATAAAAAAACAACCACAGCTAAAAAGCCCAAAAAACGCAAATAGATTTAGACATCCATCCGTCACACTGACTGGCTGAAATATAAGGATTTACTCAAGGAGGCCCTACTCGGTCTCCTTTTTTTCGCCTGTCACGTCCATTTCACTGCACACTAAACGATCAATTTCACACATCACAAAACACAATGATACAAAATTTTAACAATTGAGTTGCAAATCAGTTTAAGATGCTAGCGGCGATTACAATAAAACATGATGCAAACACAGTAGAGGGAACTCACTATGCAATCGTTTGTCGATTTCTTAAATAGCATCATATGGAGCCCAGTGTTGATCTATACCTGTCTAGGTGCAGGACTGTTCTACTCCATATTGACACGTTTTGTGCAAGTCCGTCATTTCTCCGAGATGTGGCGACTGCTCTTTTCTGGGAAAAGTTCGGAAAAAGGGATCTCTTCATTCCAAGCGCTCGCCGTTTCCCTTTCTGGTCGTGTCGGTACCGGTAATATTGCCGGTGTGGCAGCAGCGATCGGTTTTGGCGGTCCAGGCGCTGTTTTTTGGATGTGGGTTGTTGCCTTCTTTGGGGCGGCAACGGCATTCACCGAGTCAACCCTCGCGCAGATTTATAAAGAAGAAGACAACGGCGAGTTCCGCGGTGGGCCAGCGTATTATATTGAAAAAGCGATGGGGCAAAAATGGTATGCCATTCTTTTTGCACTCGCGACACTCCTCGCTTGTGGCGTCATGCTGCCGGGCGTACAGTCGAATGCCATTGGTAATGCCGTTGAAACCGCCTTTGGCTCAGGTGCTATGGTTGATACCGCCATGTTTGGCGCACTCGAGGTGTCTAAAATCATCACCGGCGCCTTTATTTCTGTCGTGCTGGGTTTCATTATTTTTGGTGGTGTGAAGCGTATCGCCCACTTTACCCAGATCGTCGTGCCATTTATGGCGCTGGCGTACATTATTATCGCCTTCGTCATCATTTTGCTCAACATCAGCGAAGTACCTACCGTGTTTGCCATGATTGTTGGCGATGCCTTCACACCAATGGCCGGTGCCGGCGCAGCAATCGGTTGGGGGGTGAAACGTGGGGTTTACTCTAACGAAGCCGGTCAGGGAACAGGCCCTCATGCCGCCGCTGCTGCGAACGTTGAGCACCCAGCTCAGCAAGGTTTGGTTCAGTCGTTCTCCGTGTATGTGGATACGCTGCTGGTCTGTTCAGCCACCGCATTTATGATCATCATTACCGGTGCTTACAATGTGCACGGTGCCGGTGACGCCTTTATCGTGCAAAACTTAGCCTCATCGGTGGCAGCCAATAGCCCTGAGTTTACTCAGCTTGCCATTGAAGCGGCGATGCCTGGACTGGGCAAACCCTTTATCGCGTTTGCACTTTTCTTCTTCGCCTTTACTACCATTCTCGCCTACTACTACATTGCGGAAACCAACATTGCTTACCTACGTCGCACGTTTAAAGTACCTGGTATGATGTTTGTACTGAAACTGGTGCTGATGTCCGCGGTATTCTATGGTTGTGTTCGTAGTGCTAACCTCGCTTGGGCATTTGGTGACGCTGGCGTTGGCTTAATGGCTTGGCTCAACATTGTCGGTATCATCATCATCTTCTTCATGTCCAAACCGGCGATGAAGGCGTTGAAAGACTATGAAGAGCAGCAAGCCCAAGGGGTTGATACTTACACCTTTGATCCCGTCAAACTAGGGATCAAAAATGCTGACTACTGGGAGCAGCGCTTAGCGCGTCGTAATGGTACTCAGGACAGCCAAGCAACAGATGCAGATGGAAAGCCGATTAATCCAACCACGTAATCCATCCTAAAGCGATAAAATACAGGGCGCCTTAGAGGGCGCCCTTTTTTATGGGTATAGCGGTAATGCCGTGCGCATTACGTATTACATGCTTAGTCTTCTAAACGAAAAATAATATCGACTTGATCGCGTATCTGCATAGTCGCATCCTGATAGGTCGCTGCCACTTCCGCACTGTCACTCCGCATTTGTGCGTTCATCATCACCGGGCGCGGATGACTTGAGCGGTAACGGACTTGCCACACGCCATCCAAATGCATATTTAGGCTCTCAGCCAGTGCTGTCGCTTTTACTTTGGCGTCGTTAACGGCAGCCTCGCGAGCTTTGTCTTTGAGCGCCGACTGTTCGCTACTGGTTAGCTGTACCTGTCGAATACGATTGATCCCCTCGCCCAGCGCACCATCTAATACCGCATTCAACTTGTCTAGCTGGTTTAACGTTACCGTCACTTGGCGCTCGGCACGATAACCTATCAGTTCAGGCGCTTTGTCTTTGGTATGTTGATAACGTGGAGATAGCTGGATATGGGCGCTCTCTATCTGATCACGTTTCACGCCTTGTTTTGCCAATCGTTCGATAAAAGCCGCAACCGCTTTATCTGATGCACTTTTTGCTGCTTTGGCGGTTTTTCGCTCAGTGACCACGCCAACATCAATATTGGCCATATCAGGCGCTGCTGTGATTTCCCCAACACCTGTGATCTCTAAATGAGGAAAATCGATGTTGGCCATCACCGCCGGGGACATAACCAACGCGCCGGTGAACCATATTATTGCTTTAAACTTACGCATCATCTCTCCTTTTATGGATTCAAATTATCATGAGGTTACAGGTCAGACTCTTTTATCAGCGAAAAACTCCCTCGCTTAGGTCAAGTTTATGTTAAAACCCGATCAACGCCATTTATTACTCGGCACAAACCTGTGTGTGATCGGCAATTTCTCTTCTTGCTCCCGTATCCGTTACATGATGAAGAAAATTCGATTCCCTTTCCGGATCGCTCTGCTTAAAGTGAGGGGAATGACACGAGATAAAAGGAATAAACCGTGAGCAGTTTTTTAGTCGCACTTCAAGGCTTAGGATTAAGTCTCACCATGATTATCCCCATTGGCGCGCAAAACGCCTATGTGATTAACCAAGGGATCAGCCGTGAACACCATATGATCACTGCATCCATTTGCTTTGTCTGCGATATTGTCTTGATCTCGACAGGTATCTTCGGTGGAGGCGCTTTATTAGCGAGCTATCCTTTATTGCTGAATACGATAACTATCGCTGGCATCGCGTTTCTCAGTGTGTATGCGTGGCAGTTTATACAAAGTGCGCGTCAGCAACATCAGGAAGACGACTCAACGGTACCGAGCATGAGCCGTGGGCGCCGAGCAGTGATCATTGGTGCGCTTGCGGTGACCTTGCTCAACCCGCATGTTTACCTTGATACCGTGGTGGTGTTAGGGGCGATTGGCGGCCAGTTTGCATTCGATGAGCGAATTGCCTTTACGATCGGCGCGCTGATGGGGTCATGTTTATGGTTTTATGGCTTATCCGCAGGGGCTGCCCGCTTATCGCCTTGGCTGTCGACGCCATCGATACGTCGATTACTCGACCTGTTAATGGCCAGTATGATGATCTTTGTTGCCGGTAAACTGGCGCTCGGTCTTTATGCACGCTTGCTCGCCAGTTAAGCCATGGGAATGGATGCGGCACACTTACCGCACCCATACCAGTGAAAACCAATAGACTGCTCAAATCAATAGACTGCTTACGCTTGGCTCTCACCGCGTTCGAAATGGACACTCATTTGCGGGAAAGGAATTTCAATACCGTTTGCATCCAGCGCTTCTTTGATGGTCGGCAGGAGCTCAAAATACACACTCCAGTAATCTTCTGTTTTCACCCAAGGTCGAACGACGAAGTTCACGGATGAGTCGGCCAATGTCATCACCGCCACATTAGGCTCAGGATCGTTTAGAATAAGCGGATGCTGCGTCACAATATCGGTTAACACCGCTTGGGTTTTCTTCAAATCCGCGCTGTACGCCACACCAATGGTTAAATCAATACGACGTGTCGCATGCTTAGAATAGTTAGTGATAGGGCTGCTGATCACTGAACCATTCGGCACCACCACCATTTTGTTGTCAGGGGTGGTCAGCACGGTAGAGAAAATTTGTATCGACTCGACAGAGCCTGCAACACCTGCCAGCTCGACATAATCCCCTGATTTAAAAGGGCGAAACATCACAATCAAGACGCCAGCGGCAAAGTTAGCTAACGATCCTTGTAAGGCTAAACCGACGGCTAAACCAGCAGCACCAAGAATCGCAATCACAGAAGCGGTTTGTACGCCAACACGGCTGAGTGCCGCAATCAGCACGATGATAAAAAGCAAGTATCGAACCAAGCCATGGATGAAATCAACCACCGCATTGTCCATATTACGCTTGCGCATCACTCCCGCCATGGAATTGGCGAGCCCTTTTACCACCATGTTACCGATCACTAAAATCAATAATGCTGAGACAATATTGACCCCATATTGAATCAATAAGTCTTGGTTGTTGGTGAGCCATGTTTGTGCCCACTTCGCCCCTTCTACTACCGTGTTCTCTTTACTCATTCCCTTTTCCTTCTATGATTGGAATAAATCATAACCTAATAGTAACAGGCTTGTACCCTCTGCTGTCTATCTTCGCGTTTTCGTTCAGTGAACGCGGCATCACCATATATAAAAAAAGCCCGCCAAATATGGCGGGCTCATGTCTTCTGTGCTATCAGTACTGTAACTTACAGTACGTCAACCGCGTTAAGATCTTTAAAGGCTTGCTCAAGACGTGCAACCATTGATTCTTGACCTTTACGCAACCATACGCGTGGATCGTAGAATTTTTTGTTTGGCTGGTCATCACCTTTCGGGTTACCGATTTGGCTTTGCAGATAACCTTCGTTGTCTTGATAATACTGACGGATACCATCCCATGTTGCCCATTGGGTATCGGTATCGATGTTCATTTTGATCACGCCATAGCCAATAGACTCTTGAATCTGCGCTTCTGAAGAGCCCGAACCGCCATGGAAGACGAAGTTTAGGCCATTGGTCGGTAGACCAAATTTCTCTGAGCAGTAAGCTTGTGATTCACGTAGGATTTCTGGCTTAAGTACCACGTTACCTGGCTTATAAACACCGTGAACGTTACCGAATGAAGCAGCAATGGTGAAGCGAGGGCTTACAGCAGACAGTTTTTCGTATGCGTACGCCACTTCTTCTGGCTTGGTGTAAAGGTCAGCGGTATCAACATCGCTGTTATCTACGCCGTCTTCTTCACCACCGGTAATACCCAGTTCGATTTCCAGCGTCATGCCCATTTTGTCCATGCGCGCTAGGTATTCGGCACAGATTTCCATGTTCTCTTCCAGTGACTCTTCAGAAAGGTCAATCATGTGAGAAGAGAACAGTGGCTTGCCGTGTTCTTTAAAGAAAGCTTCACCGGCATCAAGCAGACCGTCGATCCACGGCAGCAGTTTTTTCGCTGCGTGGTCGGTATGCATAATCACAGGCACACCATACACTTCAGCCATCGCGTGAACGTATTTCGCACCGGCAACAGCGCCTTTAATTTGCGCTTCTTGACCGTCTAGCTTCAGGCCTTTGCCTGGGAAGAAGCCTGCGCCACCGTTAGAGAATTGGATAACCACTGGTGCTTTTACTTTCGCCGCAGCTTCCATCACTGCGTTGATAGAGTCAGTGTTTACCACGTTAACCGCTGGCAACGCGAACTTGTTCTCTTTAGCAACTTCAAATACTTTCTGAACATCATCGCCAGAGATAACGCCAGGTTTTACAAAATCAAAAACTTTAGACATGGCTCTTGTCCTATTAAATCGGGTTGTCTTTGCTGAACTGAGTAAAGATGCGCATCGGCACCTTTATCAATACGGTGCAATCGTTTACGACTCGGCCTATTGTAGTCAAACGAAAGCAAAAACGGGAGACATCACTCCCGTTTTATCGTCGGATTTATGCGTCTTTCGCACGCGCTTCCAGCATTTCTACCGCTGGAAGTGGTTTGCCTTCAACAAACTCAAGGAAGGCGCCGCCGCCGGTTGAGATGTAAGACACATCGGCTTTAATGCCAAATTTATCAATTGCAGCCAAGGTATCACCACCGCCTGCAACCGAGAAGCCTTCAGACTCAGCGATTGCTTTTGAAATCCCTGCAGTGCCTGCTTCGAAGTTCTTAAACTCGAAAACACCCACTGGGCCATTCCAAAGAATGGTTTTGGCATTTTTCAAGATGTCAGCCAGTGCTTGGGTAGATTCTGGCCCTAAGTCGAAGATCATGTCATCGTCTTGCACGTCTTCAACACGCTTGATTTCAGCCTCTGCATTTTCATCAAACGCTTTGGCACACGCAACGTCCGTCGCAACAGGGATATGGCACTCTTCCATCAAAGATTTCGCCGTATCCACCAAATCTGCTTCATAAAGCGATTTGCCCACATTGTGGCCGTCCGCTGCAATAAAGGTGTTGGCAATACCACCACCGACAACCAGTTGGTCTGCAACGGTAGACAGTGATTTCAAAACGGTCAGTTTGGTCGACACTTTTGATCCACCCACAATCGCCACCATTGGGCGAGCAGGGTTATCCATTGCTTTGCCAAGCGCGTCGAGTTCGTTCGCCAGCAATGGTCCGGCACATGCGATCGGTGCATGCGTGCCCACACCATGGGTTGATGCTTGCGCGCGGTGCGCAGTACCAAAGGCGTCCATCACAAAAATATCGCACAGTGCGGCGTACTTTTTAGACAGTGCTTCGTCGTTCTTCTTCTCGCCTTTATTAAAGCGAACGTTTTCTAGCACGACGAGCTCACCGGCGTTCAGTTCAAGACCGTCTAAGTAATCTTTAGCCAGACTAACGTTGCAGTCTAGCGCGTCGTCAAGATAGTTCACGACAGGTTGCAGTGAGTATTGGTCTTCAGGTTGTCCTTCTTCAGGACGCCCCAAGTGAGAGGTCACCATCACTTTCGCACCGGCTTCCAAGCAGTGTTTGATGGTAGGCAATGACGCCAAAATACGTGCGTCAGAGGTAACTTTACCGTCTTTTACCGGCACGTTCAGATCCGCACGGATAAAGACACGCTTTCCGGCAAGATCTAAGTCGGTCATCTTAATTACAGACATAGGGTCCTCTCTATAAGGTTGCAAATTGAAACTGACTTAATCAGGGCGACCCCCTTGCGTTAGCGCACTCATTGCGCCATCGCCAAGGTGGTATCCAACATTCGGTTGGCAAAGCCCCACTCGTTGTCGCACCAAACCAACGTTTTTATCAGCTGATGATTACTCACCCGCGTTTGCGACCCATCGACAATGGCACTGTGTGAGTCGTGGTTGAAGTCTATCGACACCAAGGGCGCTTCGGTATAATCCAGTATACCGTCTAATGTACATCGAGATGCGGTTTGCAGAGCTTGATTTACGTCATTAACTTTCACTTTAGTACGCACAGTGACACTTAAATCCATAGCTGTCACGTTTATCGTCGGCACACGCACAGAAATCGCTTCGAACTTGTCAGAAAATTTCGGAAAAATCCTACCGATCCCAACATGCAATTTGGTATCGACAGGAATGATAGACTGGCTAGCCGTGCGTGTACGACGAAGATCGGAATGGTAGGCATCGATCACCTGCTGATCATTCATTGAAGAGTGAATGGTGGTGATGGTGCCAGACTCAATACCAAAGTGCTCATCCAGCGCTTTAATCACCGGCACAATGCAGTTTGTGGTACAAGATCCATTGGAGACAATACGATCGTCTGTCGTCAATGCCTCGTGATTGACGCCATATATCACGGTTCGGTCGACATCTTGGCTCGCAGGGTGTGAAAACAAGACTTTTTTAGCGCCAGCGGCAATGTGTGCTTCGCCGTCTTCACGGGTACCAAATTTGCCCGTACAGTCTAAGACAATATCGACATCAAGATCACGCCAAGGTAACAGTTGTAATTCCGGTAAGTGAAGAAGGCGAATGCTGTCGGTGGCGACAAACAAATGTTCTTGATTGTAAGAAACAGGCCAGCCGAATCGACCGTGGCTCGAGTCATACTGGAGCAGATGCGCCATCGCTTCCGGCTCGGCGAGTTCATTAATCGCCACCACTTGAATGCGATCGTGCTTACCGCTCTCGTACAGGGCACGCAATACGCTGCGCCCTATGCGGCCAAATCCATTAATTGCGACTCTGAGTGCCATGTCCATCGGTGCTTGTTTGACGATGGTACACAGTGTATCTCAAGCACGTAAAAGACGCACGTATTGTGTGATCTCAACCAAGAGCTATATACGCTTTGTCTCCTCTCGCCTTGTGATGACTTAAGGCTTGGTAACTCTCCTAAATGCTCGCCTTTGCTATACCTAGAGAGGCCCCCTGATGCATTAACTGACTTGCGTTTATCGTATTTGCGAATAAAATAGACGTCTAGAAGTTAAAACATCTGAGATGATCGGCGAGACAACTCGCTACGTATCGTCGGTATTCTTGATAACCAATGAGAGTGTCACATGGCTAAGCACCTGTTTACCTCAGAGTCCGTCTCTGAAGGCCATCCTGATAAAATTGCCGATCAGATTTCTGATGCGGTCTTGGATGCCATTCTTGAGCAAGATCCCAAAGCGCGCGTTGCCTGCGAAACCTATGTGAAGACCGGAATGGTCATGGTAGGCGGGGAAGTGACGACCTCAGCCTGGGTTGATATTGAAGAGCTCACTCGCCAAACGGTACGCGATATTGGTTACGTTCATTCCGATATGGGTTTTGATGCTAATTCTTGTGCAGTATTGAACACCATTGGCAAACAATCGCCTGATATAAACCAAGGCGTTGACCGCGCTGATCCCAAAGATCAAGGTGCGGGCGATCAAGGGATTATGTTTGGTTTTGCCACCAATGAAACCAATGTACTGATGCCTGCCCCTATTACTTACTCACACCGTTTGGTTGAGCGCCAAGCGCAAGTACGTAAAGATGGCATCTTAGATTGGCTACGTCCTGATGCAAAAAGCCAGGTCACTTTCGCCTACGACAACGGCAAGATTGCGGGCATTGATGCCGTGGTGCTGTCAACACAGCATTGCGACAGCATTTCAACCGACGATCTCCGCGAAGCGGTCATGGAAGAAATTATCAAACCGGTTCTACCTGCAGAATGGCTCACCAAAGAAACCAAATTCTTTATTAATCCAACGGGTCGCTTTGTGATTGGTGGCCCAATGGGAGACTGTGGTTTAACCGGCCGTAAAATTATCGTGGATACCTACGGTGGCGCAGCCCGTCACGGTGGCGGGGCATTCTCAGGCAAAGATCCATCAAAAGTGGATCGTTCTGCCGCCTACGCCGCACGTTATGTAGCGAAAAACATCGTCGCAGCTGGCCTTGCTGACCGCTGTGAGATTCAATTGTCGTACGCCATTGGTGTGGCCGAGCCAACGTCTATCATGGTCGAAACTTTTGGCACTGAAAAAGTGGCGCCAGAGGTGATTATTAAAGCCGTTCGTGAGCACTTCGATCTACGTCCGTATGGCCTACAAGAAATGCTCGACTTACTGCAACCTATTTATAAGCAAACTGCTGCGTATGGCCATTTTGGTCGTGAAATTTTCCCATGGGAGAAAACCGACAAAGCAGACCTATTGCGTGAATTTGCCAAGCTTGGTTAATCTGGCCTGATTCGCTTTTTACAAAGGGAAGCATTCGCTTCCCTTTTTTGATCGCAGTGTGAGTCGACACCTATGCCTTCTCTATCTAACACCTTGATACAATCGGTCACCGACCAGGTCCACGCCTGTATTGATCATGCCAATCGGCAATTAGATCGCCAACTGGTTTATCCAACAATAGGCTTTACGTTACGAGGGCGCGCCGCAGGCACCGCGCATCCGACAGAATGGCGATTACGGTTTAATCCGGTATTGCTCCAGCAACACGCCGACGCTTTTTTTCATGAGGTGATCCCGCATGAAGTCTGCCATTTAGTCACGTTCGCGCTGCATGGGCGTGTCAAACCTCATGGTCCGGAATGGCGCGATCTAATGACTAACTTGTTTCATGTTCCAGCAAACACGACCCACCAGCTTGATATCACAGCGGTGCAAGGGAAAACCTTCTCGTACCAATGCCGTTGTGGGCCAGTGGCCTTAACGATACGCCGTCATCATAAAGTTCTGCGCGGCCAGGCAACCTATCGGTGCAAACAGTGCCAACAGATACTAACGCCGGTCAGCGAAAAACATTAGCTATTTGCTTTTCCGTTCACCGTCCCCATATTATTGACACGTTCCCGATTAACACATCACCTATTGCCACCGGTAGCCATGTTACACTGGAGGCTGATTGATAATGGAAAGCGAACACCATGCGAATTCCTCGAATTTATCACCCGGCGCCTTTACCGTCTCAAGGCACGGTGACCTTAAGCGATGAAGCGGCGAATCACCTAGGCCGCGTATTAAGAATGCAAGCAGAGCAACCAATTCTGCTTTTTGATGGTTCTGGGGCACAATTTCCAGCGACCTTGACGCAAATCAGTAAGAAACACGTCACCGCAACCATCTCAGCCCGCGAAGAGGTCGGTGTTGAATCGCCACTAGATTTTGAACTGGGACAGGTTATTTCTCGTGGTGAGAAAATGGAATTTACCGTACAAAAATCGGTTGAGTTAGGGGTAAATACCATTACGCCACTTTTATCGGCGCGATGTGGGGTCAAGATCAATGCTGATCGACTGGAGAAAAAACGCCAACAATGGCAAAAAATAGCCATTGGCGCGTGCGAACAAAGTGGGCGCAATATCGTCCCCACCGTGAATCCCGTGATCAACCTAGACACTTGGTGCCAACAGGCATTTGATGGACTGAAACTCAACCTTCATCCTCGTGCACCGTATTCCCTCAATACACTTCCTCAAGCCCCTTCTAAGCTACGTTTGCTGATTGGGCCAGAAGGCGGATTGTCAGAAGAAGAAATAGCGATGACACGTGATCGCGGTTTTGAAGAAATTTTATTGGGCCCTCGGGTCTTACGCACAGAAACGGCAGCGCTGACAGCCATTACCGCGCTACAAGTCCGTTTTGGCGACCTGGGTTAACGGCAAACAGGAGAGACATGATGAAAATAGGTGTAGTGATGGATCCCATTGAGGCCATCAGTGTAAAAAAAGACTCCACGTTTGCCATGATGTTGGCGGCACAACAACGCGGCTGGGAAATACATACTATTTCGATGAATGATATGTCGATGCTGCAGGGTGAACCGAGTGCTCGCACCCAAACAGTGAGTGTCATGGATGATCCTAACAATTGGTATCAAGTACACCAAACACAAACCCTACCGCTGCGCGCGTTTGATGCGATCTTGATGCGAAAAGATCCCCCCTTTGATACCGAGTATATCTATGCGACCTACATGCTAGAGCGCGCAGAAGAAGCCGGTGTTTTAATTGTGAACAAACCGCAAAGCCTCCGTGACTGTAACGAGAAACTCTATACCGCTTGGTTCCCTGAACACACACCCACCACCTTAGTGACACGACGTGCCGACGAGATTCGTGCATTCCAAGCCCAGCACGGTGATGTTATTTTGAAGCCACTCGATGGCATGGGAGGCGCCTCTATTTTCCGGGTCAAACAAGGTGATCCGAATATTGGTGTGATCATTGAGACCCTTACTGAGCATGGCCAACGTTTTTGCATGGCACAAACCTTCGTCCCTGACATCAGCAATGGTGATAAGCGCATCTTAATTGTTGACGGCGAACCGGTGCCCTACTGTTTGGCCCGCATTCCAGCAGAAGGTGAAACGCGCGGTAATCTCGCCGCCGGTGGCCGTGGTGAAGCACGTCCTTTATCGGAGACGGATTGGGCAATTGCACGTGCAATCGCACCGACATTGAAAGAAAAAGGGCTGATCTTCGTTGGACTCGATGTGATTGGCGATAAGCTCACAGAAATCAATGTCACCAGTCCGACCTGTATCCGTGAAATTGACGCCGCGTACGATATTTCCGTAGGCGACATCTTGATGGAAGCGATCGCCCAACGCTGCCAATAAAAAATGAGGCGCATTGCGCCTCTATGATTGTCTAAATACACATTTTTTGCGCATACTCAACGTAAGCGTACGAACAGGAGACGGCGATATGGATCTGAAAAATCATTTTTTAATCGCAATGCCGAGCATGGCCGATAGCCGTTTTCAACAGGGTGTTATCTACGTGTGTGAGCATAATCATGACGGCGCCATGGGGTTAATGATCAATCACCCTATCAACCTGTCCGTGGGTAAAATGCTGGACCAAATAGAGGTAGAGCGCGACGTGCCGCTTTCCAAAACAACCGAAAGTCTGACCCAATCCGTTTTATTTGGCGGGCCGGTGTCTGAAGATCGAGGATTTGTGCTGCATCCGGCCAATTGTTCGTATAGCACCAGTGTGCCCGTATCGGATCAATTAGCCGTGACCACCTCAAAAGATATCTTATCGATTCTCGGGACCGAGCAACAGCCAGAGCAATTTTTGGTGGCCTTGGGTTATGCAGGCTGGGAGGCCGGACAGCTTGAACAAGAGTTAGCCGAAAATAGTTGGCTCACACTGGAGGCCGATCCCAGCGTAATTTTTGATACCCCTGTTCACCAACGTTGGCAAAAAGCGCTCGACCAACTCGGCATTGACGCCACCAACCTTTCTTCACAAGTAGGACACGCATGAACGCACAAACCGTGATGGGTTTTGATTACGGGGTAAAAAGCATTGGCGTTGCCATCGGTCAGTCGTTAACCGGCACCGCTCGCCCTTTATGCGCTTTAAAAGCGCGCGATGGTATTCCTAACTGGGATGACATTGATGCCCTATTAAAAGAATGGCAACCTGATTATTTAGTGGTTGGGCTGCCATTAGATTTACAAGGTGAACCTCTCGATACCATTACACCCAGAGCGAAAAAATTTGCCAATCGCTTACATGGGCGCTTTGGTTTTCCGGTCTCGTTACATGATGAGCGCCTATCAACACGCGAAGCCCGCGCAGCACTTTTTGAACAAGGCGGCTACAAAGCCTTAGGTAAAGGAGCTGTTGACGCCCAATCAGCCGTTGTGATTATTGAAAGCTGGTTTGAGCGCCAATATGCTGAGCCGTTTCACGCCTCGGAATAACCCCTTGGTCGGTCAGCCGTGTTATCGCCTGCTCCATAGTTTGCATCCCCTGGGCGACGCCTGTTTGCATCATGGAGGTCATCTGCGCCACTTTGTCTTCACGGATAAGGTTAGCAATCGCAGGGGTGGCTTTCATAATTTCATACGCAGCGACCCGTCGGCCCTGAGTGTTTTTGACGAGCTGCTGCGATACTACCGCCTGCAAAGAGGCAGACAACATAGAGCGAACCAAGGGCTTATCACTCCCTGGAAACACATCGATAATCCGGTCAACGCTTTTCGCCGCACTCGCGGTATGTAACGTGGCAAAGACTAAATGGCCAGTTTCTGCGGCCGTCAATGCTAAGCTTATCGTCTCTAAGTCTCGTAGCTCGCCGACCAGAATCACATCTGGATCCTCCCGTAAGGCCGAACGCAGCGCCTGTTGGAAGGATTGCGTATCACGATTCACTTCCCGCTGATTCACTAAGCTTTGTTGCGGCGAGTGAATGAACTCGATCGGATCTTCAATAGTAAGAATATGCTTTTGTTGATGACGATTAATATGATCAACCATCGCTGCCAACGTCGTTGATTTGCCCGATCCCGTCGGCCCAGTCACGAGTACCAGCCCCTGAGTGAGCGACGCGAGCTCTGTTAAGACAGAAGGCGCGTTTAACGCTTCTAAGGTTGGCAGCGCCTCTGGGATAACCCGAAACACCGCCGCGCACCCATGTTGCTGATGAAAAGCGTTCACCCGAAACCGGCCAACCGAGGCCAGCTCAAACGAAAAATCCACCTCCCATTCGGTTACAAACGTTTGCCGTTGTTCGGGATTCATCACAGCGATAATCAATTGCTCGACCGCTTGATGATTGAGCGCAGGTAGACTGAGCTTGCGCACATCGCCATCTACCCGCACCATAGGCGGCACGCCCGCAGAAAGATGTAGATCTGACGCACGATGCTTTACACTAAAGGCCAATAGCTCAGTAATTTCCATTCATTTTCCTCGTAGAATCAGGTATGTGTAATATTAAGCAGAATATTGAACAGGTCAGGGAACAAATAGACCTCGCCACCCAAAAATGCGGCCGACCCGATCATTCGGTGCAGTTGCTTGCGGTGAGTAAAACAAAACCCGTCGAGGCGATCGCAGAGGCCGTGGCCGCAGGTCAAACCGCATTTGGCGAAAACTACGTGCAGGAAGGCGTTGAAAAAGTGGAGCACTTTGCCACACATGCCCCAAACACAAAGATTGAGTGGCACTTTATTGGTCCAATTCAGTCGAACAAAACGCGCTTGATCGCCAGCCACTTTGATTGGGTCCACTCAGTCGATCGGTTAAAAATTGCTAAACGTCTGAGTGAGCAACGTCCCGCGCATTTGCCGCCACTCAACGTTTTAGTACAAGTGAATACCAGCGGTGAGGCGTCTAAATCAGGCATAACACTGGATGAAGCCATGGATTTGATTGAATCAATGCGGGCTTTACCCAACCTCACCGTGCGAGGATTCATGTCGATCCCTCAACCGGAAACAGATTATCAGCGCCAATGTGCCGCGTTTGAGCCTTTAGCGACCGCGTTTGATTCGCTCCACGCACACACGCCGACTATTGATACCTTATCGATGGGTATGAGCGGTGATATGGCAGCTGCCATTGCATGTGGCAGTAACATGGTAAGAATCGGCACCGCCGTTTTTGGTGCACGTGATTACCGCTAACGACACCTACACAGAATGATGAGAACAACAGGAACCGAATACATGGAACATCGCCCTCTCACCTTTATTGGGGCTGGCAACATGGCTCGATCCATCATTGCCGGACTCGTAGATGCAGGATATCCCGCCTCAGCCATTACAGCCGCGTCACCCAGCGCGCATCCTAACGATGTGCTGACAACGCAATACGGGATCCAAACCACCACAAACAACCTTCTTGCTTGCCAACAAGCGGAAGTGATCGTTTTAGCGGTAAAACCCCAATTAATGGCAAAAGTATTAAGCGACTTGCCAGCGGTCGATTGGTCGTCGAAAATGGTGATATCAATAGCGGCTGGCATCAATGTTGCCCGTCTTAATCAAATGGCTGGTACGTCACTTAATCTGGTGCGCGTGATGCCGAATACGCCTTCGCTGGTGGGTAAAGGCATGAGCGGCCTGTACGCATCACCGGGTGTGACGACGGGTGATCAAGACTATGCCTCCGCGCTGATGAAAGCGGTGGGTGAAGTCTGCTGGGTCGATAATGAGGCGAGTATCAATGGTGTGATTGCGGCTGCAGGCAGTGCGCCGGCCTATTTTTTCCGCTTTATGGAAGCCATGCAGCAAGAAGCCATTCGCCAAGGTTTTACTGACCAGCAAGCAAGGACGTTGGTACAACAAGCCGCACTGGGAGCGGCAGAAATGGTGGCCGCGAACCCAGACACCACGCTTGGAGAACTACGCGAGCAGGTGACTTCAAAAGGAGGAACCACCGCAGAAGCGTTGCAAGTATTCGAGCAGCACAATATTAGCGACATAGTCGCACAGGCCATGCAAGCGGCGGTGAGCCGTGCTGAGCAAATGGAACAAGAATTTTAATCACTAAGGCGACGATATGAATGCAATGACCTTTCTGATCAACACCGCGTTTGATCTTTACATCATGGTGGTGTTACTCCGTATATGGCTACAATGGTCTCGGGCCGATTTTTATAACCCGTTCTCTCAATTTGTGGTGAAGGCGACCCAGCCTGTTGTGGGTCCACTGCGCCGGATGGTTCCCGCGCTCGGTGGATTAGATCTCGCGACCGTCCTCTTTGCTTATCTGCTGATGGTCGCTAAATTTGTGGCACTGGATTTAGTCGCCGGCAATCCATTAGCAATGAGTTCAGGAATGTTCCTGTTTTCTGCCATTGCGCTGCTTAAAGCAGCCGGTAAACTGCTGTTTTGGGTGCTGATCCTACGTGCCATTCTCAGCTGGGTAAGTCAAGGCAATAACCCTGTAGAGCAAGTGTTCCATCAATTAACCGAGCCGGTTTGCGCCCCAGTGCGTCGCATCCTCCCTCCTATCGGTGGACTGGATCTCAGTATTTTGGTGATCTTTATCGGTCTGCAGTTTATCAATATGTTAATTGGCGATATGGTCGGCCCAGTTTGGTACGCCCTATAAGGGGTATGCGCCTCACCCTGACAAGGATCGGGCTGAGGCGCTCGTGCGTACTGGTTTCGGTGTGCTCATGCGATCACAACAAGGAAAGATTATGCGTAACCTCATTGCTTTGATGATTAGCCTCTACGGCATAGTCATGACCCCAGCTTGGGCGGGCCAGTTTAAAGAAATCGGCGAATTAGAGGTGCACTACAACACCTTATCAACGACGTTTTTAACCCCTGACATCGCCAAGCAATATGATATTACCCGCAGCGGCTATCGCGGGTTGGTTAATATCGCGGTTCTCGACACCATGCAGCTTGGAAAACCGGCGATTGCCGCCAAGGTCCAAGGCCAAGTCAAAAACTTGGTGGGTAACAGTCGAGAGCTAGATTTTACCGAGATCCGCGAAGGCGACGCGATTTATTACATTGCGACTTTTGCCGCTGATGATGAGGAAACCTATCAATTCCAGATTGATCTCAACGCAGCGGGCAATCGCAGTGCCTCCTTCGACTACAATTACACGTTTTACGTCGATACCCCTTAACAGGGTGACAAACACATAGGTAACCGACATGAATAAAGTTGTGCTGGCAACCGGCAATACAGGCAAAGTAAAAGAAATGGCCGGGCTACTCGGCGAATTTGGTTTTGAGGTTCTGCCGCAAAGTAATTTTGCGGTGACAGAAGCTGACGAAACAGGGACCACTTTTATTGAAAATGCCATCATTAAAGCCCGCCACGCGGCGAAACTGACCGGGCTTCCAGCCATCGCCGATGATTCAGGCCTTGAGGTGGATGCGCTAAAAGGCGCACCTGGCGTCTATTCAGCTCGCTATGCTGGCGATGACGCCAATGATGCCGATRATGTCGCCAAGCTACTCGACGCAATGCATGATACTGATAACCATGCACGCCAAGCACGTTTTCATTGCGTATTGGTGTACATGCGCCACGCGAATGATCCGACGCCATTGGTCTGTCATGGCGTTTGGGAAGGTCAAATTGCCCATGCCCCACAAGGTGACAACGGCTTTGGCTACGATCCAGTATTTTTGCCCCATGATCAGCAATGCACCGCTGCCGAAATGCCTGCGTCAGAGAAAAAACAACGCTCACATCGCGGTCAAGCCCTCAACGCCCTATTTCAAGCCTTAAAAGCGTCGCAATAACCCATGATCCCATTAAGTTTGTATGTACACATCCCGTGGTGTGTACAAAAATGCCCGTATTGTGACTTTAACTCACACACGCAAAAAGGCGCGATCCCAGAAGACGATTATATCGATGCGTTGCTCGACGATCTCGACACCGACCTGGCCGCTTATCCCTCAATAGTCACGCGTCCACTGCACTCTATTTTTATCGGTGGCGGCACACCCAGCCTGATGTCGCCCACCCAGATTGAGCGTTTGCTCGCCGGGATCAATGCGCGACTGACCCCGAGTAACAATATGGAAGTCACCATGGAGGCCAATCCGGGCACCGTCGAGGCCGATAAATTTATTGGCTATCGCCAAGCGGGCGTGACTCGTATATCTATTGGCGTACAAAGCTTTTCTGCCGATAAGCTTACCCGGCTAGGCCGTATTCATGGCCCTGGTGAGGCAGAACGGGCAGCTCACCTTGCCCACCAAGCGAGACTGACGAGTTTTAATCTCGATCTAATGCATGGTTTGCCCGATCAATCAGAACAAGAAGCACTCAGCGATTTGGAGCAAGCCATTGCACTGAAGCCTCCGCATATTTCTTGGTATCAACTGACTATCGAGCCTAATACTCAGTTTTACTCTAAGCCGCCCGCCCTGCCAGAAGAAGACACCTTGTGGGACATTTTTGATCAAGGCCATCAACGACTGACCGATGCGGGATATGTTCAGTACGAGACCTCCGCCTATAGCCTGCCAGGCCACCAATGTGCACATAACCTCAACTACTGGCGCTTTGGGGATTATTTAGGAATTGGCTGCGGCGCACATGGCAAACTGACCTTGCTAGAGGATGACCAACCTCGTTTACTTCGTACCGTCAAAGTGAAACACCCACGTGGCTACCTCGATCCAGACAAAGCCTACCTCACCGACAGCCAGTGGGTAAAACATACCGATCTTGCGTTTGAGTTTTTTATGAACCGTTTTCGCTTGCTCGAGCCCTGCCCCAAAGCTGATTTTGTCAGTCACACAGGACTATCGCTGTCACATCTGGCCGCGCCTATCTCTGAAGCTTCTGAGCAAGGCTTAATCACAGAAACAAACACCCATTGGCAAATCACGCCAAAAGGTAAATTATTTCTCAATGATCTGCTGGCCATTTTTTTAGCTGACTAATGCAACAAACGATGTGTTAAAGTGCCTATAAATTAGGCGCCGGTACATAAGGCGAGCCCTATCATTCAACCAGCTAAAAAGGATATCTCTGTGACTCCGTCATTTCGCGTCGAGCCCAAGCATTGGACCTTAATTGCGGCCCTTATTATCGCCGTTTACGTCTGTTACCTTTTGATCGAGCCCTATATTGGTGCGATTGTGCTCGCCTTTATCGTGTCGTTGCTGTTCTTCCCCGTCCATAAACGCATCGAAGAAAAGATTGGTCAGCGACCCAATACTGCATCGGTCTTATCTTGCATTCTGATCACCTTTATCATCTTTATTCCACTCACTGTCGTGGCGGGTGCGATCATCGATCAAGGTGTGAGCTTTTTCACTCGTAGCTATGAATGGCTCGATAACGGCGGGGCCAGGCAACTGATCAATAACCCGCAGATACAATCAGCCTTACACTTTGTCAATCAGTGGCTACCGTTTGATGTCATCGACCCTCAAGAGATGGTTAAAAAACTGGCCGCGTGGATGTCCTCTTTTAGCGGTCAAATGCTTGAGTTCAGCTCTGGGGTACTGGGCGATGTCACGAACTTTTTTATCACCTTTATGCTGATGTTATTTGTGCTGTTCTTTTTACTGCGCGATCACGACAACATTATCCAAACACTGCGTCATGTTATCCCTTTGTCACGTAGCCAAGAAGACCAACTGCTTGATGAAGTGGAGAAAGTCGCCAAATCGGCTGTTCTCGGTTCATTCCTCACTGCTTTAGCACAAGGTGCTGCAGGCGGCCTAGCGATGTGGGCGGTAGGCTTACCGGCCCTTTTTTGGGGCACAATGATGGCCTTTGCCTCTTTTATTCCTGTGATAGGGACAGCACTTATCTGGTTACCAACAGTGCTATATCTCGCAGTAATCGGTGACTGGCAGTGGGCGCTCGCGCTTTTAGTATGGAGCGTTGTAGTTGTGGGCTCCATTGATAATCTGCTTCGCCCTTTTTTGATGCAGGGAAACTCTGGCATGAACACCCTGCTTATCTTTTTCTCGTTGTTGGGCGGTTTGCACCTCTTTGGCTTAATGGGGTTAATTTACGGTCCGATTATTTTCTCATTAACATTGGTGTTATTCCGGATGTATGAACTCGAGTTTGCACACTTCCTTGATCGCCAAGACAACGCCTAACCCGTTAAAGATTGGCCTGGTGCGTGCTTTGTGGGAAAATTCTACTCCCGACGCGCCAGGTTATTTCGGTGCGCTTTATTACCGTCGATAATGCAAAGAGAACAATCATGACCCTCACGGCCCCCAGTGAAATTGCTCAGCGTCACCTTCCGTTGTTTGATAATAAACACCTGCTGTTGGCAGGAGAGCTCGAAGATGACTTTGTCCAACAATTATCGCAACGTGCCGCAAGCGTCACTGTCTTTACGACGCATCACGGTTTCGCCACACGCCAGAAAAAAGCGTCGATTACTGTTCATGCAGGCGCGACGCTCGATATCGATCATCCCATCGATCTGGTCTTATTTTATTGGCCTAAAGCAAAAGCAGAAGCTGATTACTTACTCGCAATGTTGACACACGCATTGGGGAAAGAGGTTGATTGGATGGTAGTGGGTGAAAACCGTAGTGGCATCAAAAGCATTGAAAAACGCTTCGCTCCCTACGGGTCTATTAGCAAATACGATGCTGCGCGGCGCTGCAGTATGTATTACGGCACCTGCCACACCCCTGCGAGCTCTTTTTCGTTGGAAGCGTGGTTTACTGACTACCCATTAACCCTCGGCGAGACGTCACTGACCATTCGTGCGTTACCCGGCGTATTTAGCCAAAAAAGTTTAGATGACGGTACCGAGTTGTTGCTTCGTCATCTTCCGTCGATCAAAGGAAACGTATTAGACGTAGGTTGCGGCGCAGGCGTGATAGGTAGCTATATCCTTGCTACTTATCCTGATTGCCAAGTGACGCTTGTGGATGTTAATTACCTCGCCATTGCATCAAGCGAAGCCACACTTGCCGCCAACGGCTTAGATGGGCAAGTTTTACCTTCAGATATGCTTGATGGTGTTGAGGCGACATTTAATACTATCATTAGTAATCCCCCTTTCCATGATGGACTGGATACACGCTACTCACCAACCGAGTCTTTGTTACGTAACGTCCCCTCTCACCTCTCCAAAGGTGGCCAGCTCATTGTGGTGGCCAATAGTTTCTTACGCTATCCGCCGATAATTAAAGACAGTCTCGGACAGTGTGAATCGATCGCCAAGACTCGACGCTTCGCGGTCTATCACGCATATAAAACACGTGAGTAAGATCAGAGCAACGGGTTACCTTTAGCCGCTTTATTATCATCGCTAAAGCCTGCATTGAAGACTCATTACAACAAAAAGCCCTGACTGTCAGGCCAGGGCTTTATTGGTTTTTCATCAAAGATTAAAGATACAAAAAAGCCCCGACCGTTAGGTCAGGGCTTCGTATTTCACTCATCAAAGTCTTACATATCATTGCTTTGATGCTTAAATATTTGCTAACTAAAGCTCAATATTAAGCTCTAATTAGGTAATKAGAGCCTGGCGATGTCCTACTCTCACATGGGGAGACCCCACACTACCATCGGCGCTGCTTCGTTTCACTACTGAGTTCGGCATGGAGTCAGGTGGGTCCAAAGCGCTATGGTCGCCAAGCAAAATTGGGTGTGTCTTCACTTTTCAGTCAAAACACGTATCTAGAAAGCTGTTCGTTCTCGCCACAA
Source organism: Salinivibrio sp. IB643 (assembly GCF_001996105.1). Taxonomy (NCBI): domain Bacteria; kingdom Pseudomonadati; phylum Pseudomonadota; class Gammaproteobacteria; order Vibrionales; family Vibrionaceae; genus Salinivibrio; species Salinivibrio sp. IB643. Next base: position 41 of record NZ_MUFF01000013.1, on the reverse strand, counting down.
TCAACTGGCTTATTTCGAGTCCAACCCAAAACCTCTTGGGT